>NZ_JAQIBL010000316.1 GCF_027859075.1 Oceanispirochaeta sp.
GAATAACGCTTCAACAGTTCGGGAACCAGGAACCCTCCGAAAAGGGGAAGAAGATATCCAAGACCCAGATATTTGAGTTTGCCCGGTTTCCAGCCGAAGCCGCGGAAATTCTTATCAAAAACAAGCTTCACAATGAGTGCAGTCAGTCCAGGAGTCCACATAATCATGATTACCGACGGCAGGTAGAACTTCTCCGAATCCCGGGACATGAGAATATAAAAAGGAAGGCTGATAAGCATGGTGAGTACAAGGAAAACTGAGATTTTCTTTGTTTCTCTTTGCATCTGATGATTATAATATCTGACTCCTGATCCTGTCATGCTGATTTTATGTGCTCTGGAAGGGCACTTTTAATTGCTGTGGCAGTTTCAGATGGGACAGGGAAATCTCTCCTTCAGTCTTTTATACTGGATGTCAGGAGATACACCATGAAACTCAAAAACAAAAATATTGGAATGCTAGTGGGTCCGGGTTTTGAAGACCTGGAGTTCTGGGCCGTTAATATCAGGGTCAGGGAAGAGGGCGCCCGTATCCTCGTTATGGGCCTGAACAAAGGGGATACTTACAGCAGTAAAAGCGGTGGGCTGAAAGCAAAGGCCAAGTTCGGTCCGGAGGATCTTGGTTCGAAAGATCTGGATGCCCTGCTGATCCCCGGAGGATGGGCTCCTGATCAGTTGCGCCGGGTGCCTGAATACCTCAAACTCATCCGGGAGATGGATCAGTCTGGTAAAATTCTGGGATTCATCTGTCATGCCGGATGGCTGGCAGCCAGTGCCGGGATCTTGACGGGACGGAAGGCTACGGGTTCACTGGGAATCAAGGATGATATGGAAAATGCCGGGGCTACCTGGGTCGACCTTCCCGCCTTCCGGGAAGGCAACCTGGTGTGGGGACGTGTTGTAGCAGATATTCCGGATTACAACAGAGAGTTGATTCTGGCTTTGGCCGGGGGAGAGAATCATGCATAGATTTTCTTTGTGGAGTGGTCTGTTCCTTTTTCTGCTTGCAGGCAGCTGTTCCGGAGAGTCGGTGAAAACCTTAATTGAGGGGAGTGCTGGTTCAAGGCTTCAAGCCGAGAGTTTTGGAGCATTCAATGAACCCTGGGCCATGACCTTTCTGCCCGAGGGAGATCTCCTTATAAGCGAAAAAAGCGGAACCCTGGTTCTGTTTCATCTGAAGGACCGCTCCCGGGTGCTGGTCCAGGGGGTGCCCGAGGTCGCCTACGGTGGCCAGGGGGGTCTGGGAGACATCATTCTCCATCCTCAATACAGGGAGAACCACTGGGTATACCTGTCTTATGTCGAGAGGGATGAGTCAGGAAATTCCGGAGCCGTCGTGGCCCGGGCTCTTTTAAAGAATGCAGCGGCCAGGGCTGAGCTGGAAAACCTGGAAGTCCTCTGGCGGCAGATCCCCAAGGTTCAGGGCACCGGTCACTACTCCCATCGTCTGGCCTTCGGCCCGGAGGGGCATCTGTTCATAACCTCGGGTGAACGGCAGAAACAGACCCCCGCCCAGAGCTGGACGCAGAATCTCGGCAAGGTGATCAGGTTAAACCCGGACGGTACCGTGCCTGCCGATAATCCCTTTCAGGATAAAGGAGAGCTTGCCAAAACCTTCTGGTCCCTCGGACATCGTAATCTTTTAGGCATAGCCTTCGACCAGGAGGGGCAGCTGTGGACCCATGAAATGGGCCCCAGGCATGGAGATGAATTCAATCTGATCCTTGGCGGTGAAAATTATGGCTGGCCTCTTGTCTCCTGGGGAGATCAATACTCGGGCCTTGCCATTCCCGATCATGATACCCGTCGGGAATTCCATTCTCCCGAGCTATACTGGGTGCCTTCAATTGCACCATCCGGGTTGATCATATATTCGGGGACACTGTTTTCAGGCTGGCAGGGTAATGCCTTTATCGGAGGCCTCGTATCAGAATCATTGATACGGGTCAGGATGGGTGGTGATCAGGTTCAGGAGGTTGAACGTTTTGCAATGAAAAAAAGGGCTCAGTCCGAAGGAATGAATTGTCATAGACGAGATTCAAATTTCCTCCCGCGTCTTCCGGAGTTCAGACCTGTAGGCAATGATTTAGGATTAATAACAATAAAATCATTGCAAACGTTTGTATTTAAATCATTTTATATCGATCTTGAATTATCGATTTAGATTGGAATTGAACCTGTGATATAAGGATTGTCTGATATTCTGAAAAATGAATAAAATCATATATGATATGCATATAGTAATCATTGCCTGATTAATGTACAAATTTATGTTGACAGATTTTAAATTCCAGAGAGATAATGACTAAAATGGCAACGTTTGCAAGGAAGCCTTGATGTTTCGAGGATTCATGTAAATGTTAAATCGCTAAAGAAGAAGGAGCTTTTTATGAAAAAACTTATGCTTGGCCTTATCTGCCTCGTCGTTATCGCAACAGGTGCTTTTGCTGCTGGTCAGCAGGATGCCGATGGAGTTATGAAAGTCGGTTATGTCTGTAACAACTTTAATGACACTTTCCAGACCTATGTCATGGATGCTGCCGAAGGTTATTTCGACGGTGTTGCCGATGTAGAAATCGTTCTGCAGGATGCACTGGAAGATGTTATCCGTCAGCAGGACCTGGTAAACACCTTGATAGCACAGAAAATTGATGCACTGATTGTCGTTCCCGTAGACACCAGCGCCATGGACCCCATTGTGAAAGCTGCAGCTGAAGCTGGAATCCCCCTTTGTTTTGTTAACAGGAATCCTTATGCAGGCAAAACACTTCCCAAGAATGTTTTTTATGTAGGTTCTCAGGAAATCATTGCCGGTCAGCAGCAGATGGAATATATGGGCGAAATGCTCGATGGTAAAGGCGGAGTCGCCATCCTTATGGGTAAACTGGACAACGAAGGTGCTTTGAAAAGAACCGAAGGTAACGAGTCTGTAGCCGCCTCTAAATTCCCCGGAATCAAAATTCTCGCTAAAGAAACAGGCAACTGGCAGAGAGACCAGGGCATGATTCTGACAGAAAACTGGCTCACCGCTTACGGTGCCGATCTGAAGGGTATTCTGGCAAATAATGATGAAATGGCTCTTGGTGCTGTAGAAGCCCTCAAGGCCGCCGGAAGAACTGATATCCCTGTCATGGGAGTTGATGCCATTCCAGACGCAAAAGAAGCCGTTGGAAATGGATCTCTGGCAGCTACGGTTCTTCAGGATGCCGTTGGACAGGGTGAAGGCGGAGCCAAGGTTATTCACAATGTCCTGATGGGCAAAAGTGCTGAAGCCTTAACATGGGTTCCCTTTGTTCTGATTACACCGGAAAATCTGGCTGACTTTCAGTAGGAATTGTTATGAGGCTGTCAGTAGTTGACAGCCTCATTTTTGGAGGGATTATGGCAGAGGAAAAATATCTCCTGCAGATGCAGGATATCGTAAAAAACTTCCCTGGAGTAAAAGCTCTTAAGGGTGTTCATCTGGATGTGATGCCTGTTGAAATTCATGCCCTGATGGGTGACAATGGAGCCGGAACATCCACTCTTATGAACTGTCTTGCCGGAGTCTTCGGTCAGACCTCGGGATCCATCATTTATGATGGAGAACTAAGAGAACGTTACAATACAATACAGGCTCTTGGAATGGGGATTTCCATGATTCATCAGGAACTGAGTCCCGTATTGCACAGGCCCATTATGGAGAATATCTGGCTGGGTAGAGAGCCCCTGAACAGATTCGGTCTGGTTGACCATCAGAAAATGTATGATATGAGTGTTGAAGTTCTGAAAGAAATTGAACTGAATGAAGATCCCCGGACCGAGATGGTCCAGCTGACCGTAGCTAAGATGCAGATGATCGAGATTGCCAAGGCTGTGTCCTATGATTCCAATCTCATCATCATGGATGAGCCTACATCGGCTCTGACAGAAAAAGAAATCAAGCAGCTTTTTATCATCATGCGTAAACTGAAAGATAAAGGTAAAAGCATCATATATATATCTCACAAATTAGATGAAGTGTATGAAATCACCGACCGCATCACCGTCTATCGGGATGGAACCTATATCGGTACAGAGAATACGAAAAATCTGGCCCTGGATAAGCTGATCAATATGATGGTTGGAAGAGATGTGGATGAGATGTTTCCCAAGGTGGTCTGTCCCATTGGTGAAGTGAAAATGGAGGTCAGGAACCTGAGTCATTATCGTTACTTCACCGATGTTTCCTTTACTGTCAGAAGGGGTGAAATTCTGGGTGTCGCCGGACTCATCGGTTCGGGACGGACAGAGGTGATCGAAACCATCTTCGGTATCAGAAAAAAGATCGGGGGGGAAATCCTGATTGACGGAAAGGCTGTTGATATTGCCTCTCCCCGAGATGCAATAGGTCAGCATATGGCTTTGCTGACTGAAGACCGCAGGCAGACAGGCATTTTTCCAATGCTCTCTGTCCGTTTGAATATGGCCATAACAAATATCCCCCATTATCTGAATAAAGTAGGATTGATCCGGAACAAGAAACTGAAAGATGACTGTGATGATTATGTAAAAAAGATCCAGGTAAAAACACCTAGTCTGATGCAGAGAGTAGAAAACCTCAGTGGAGGGAATCAGCAGAAAGTTCTTGTGGCACGCTGGCTTATGACCAATCCGGAGATCCTCTTTCTGGATGAACCCACCAGAGGGATCGATGTGGGTGCCAAATCTGAAATCCACAGACTGATTACCCGGCTGGCAGGGGAAGGGAAATCCATCGTGATGGTGTCTTCAGAGCTGCCGGAAGTGATGGGGATGAGCGACAGGATCATGGTCATGCATGAAGGACTGGTGACAGGGATTGTCGAGAACAGTAAAGATCTGACCCAGGAAGAGCTGATGACCTATGCCACAGGAAAAGCAGAAGGAAAGGAGAATTAAGGCATGCCCATTCTGAAGAATACTTTAAAATCGCAGGGAACCAAAGAGATCCTGCAGAAATACGGAATCGTATTTGTTCTTATATTGATGATCGTCGGGATCAGCATAATGGAGCCGGCGTTCCTCAGTAAATCCAATATTTTTAATGTCCTGACTCACACGGCTATCTATGGAATCATGGCTCTGGGGTTGACCTTTGTCATCATTTCCAAGGGAATTGACCTTTCTGTCGGTTCTGTCCTTGCTTTGTCCGGTGTCATCGCCGCCAGTCTGGGACAGGCTGCAGATGCTACAGGCAAATACTTTCCCAATATGACAGAAATGCCTCTCATCGTACCTATTCTGGGAGCCCTTGCGGTGGGAGCCCTCTGCGGTGCCATCAGCGGAGCCCTGATTGCCAAGACTCACATTCCCGCCTTTATCGCAACCTTAGGGATGATGACTGTGGCCCGGGGTATGGCTTTGATTTACTCCGATGGTAGACCTGTGAGCACATTGATTCCCTCCCTCACGGATCTGGGCGGAAAAATTTGGGGATGGCTTCCCATTCCTGTTTTGATTTATTTCATCACGATTGTTGTAAGCACGATTCTGCTGAATCAGACCCGCTTCGGTAAGAGTGTCTATGCCATTGGCGGGAACATCAAGGCTGCCGAGGTCTCCGGGGTCAATGTCAGCCGAAACCTCATTGCCATCTATGCCTACAGCGGTCTTCTGGCCGGTCTGGCAGCGGTTGTGTTTGCCGGAAGAGTCGGTTCAGTCCACCCCGGTGCGGCCACGGGGTACGAGTTGACCGCCATCGCCGCAACGACTATCGGCGGAACCAGTCACTCCGGAGGTATCGGTACTATCTGGGGAGCCCTGGTGGGTGCACTTGTCCTTTCGGTTATGAGAAACGGTATGACCCTGATGGGTGTTGATGCCTACTGGCAGCAGGTCACCGAAGGGGTCATCATCGTCGTAGCGGTTATCGTCGACATGCGTAAAAACTTGAAAAAAGACTAATTGAAGCTGGATAGAGGAAGAGATGAAGAAAATAAAGATTGGTTCCGTCGGCCTCGGCCGTCTGGGTCTGCAGCATGCGGAAAATATAGCCACCAGGGTCATGAATGTTGAATTGACTGCCTTGTGTGATCTCAATAAAAACCTGTTAAACGAAACTGCAGACCGACTGGGTGTGGAGCATCGCTGCAACAGCTTTGAAGAGATGATCGCTCTCGAAGAACTTGATGCTATCTGTATTGTCTCTCCCTCGGGTCTTCATACCGCCCAGATCTCCGCTGCCCTGGCCGCGGGAAAGCATGTTTTTTCAGAAAAACCTCTGGGGGTGACCGTAGAGGAGTGCAAAGAAGCCGAAAAAGCCGTAGAATCTCATCCGGATAAGGTTTTTATGCTGGGATTTATGCGCCGCTTTGACCCCTCCTATATGTATGCACACCAGAAGGTTGCCTCAGGGGAAATCGGTAAGCCGATCCTGTTTCGATCCTACAGTCAGGACCCGGAAAAGTTCATTGACGGAGCTATTGCCTTTGCCGGTCACAGCGGTGGACAGTTTCTGGATATGGCGGTTCATGACATCGATCTGGCCCGGTGGTTTCTGAATTCAGAACCTGAGTCTGTGACGGCTATGGGCGGCTGTTATGCCCACCCCGAGTTCGGAGAGTTCAAGGACGGAGACAATGTCTCCTGCCTGATGAAGTTTAAAAACGATGCTATGGTGTTTCTCTTTGCTGGACGAACCGCACCCCATGGATATAATGTAGAAACAGAGATCATCGGCACAAAAGGTATCCTCAGAATTGCTTCTGTTCCTCAGAAAAATCTGGTGGAAATACTGGATCATTCGGGTGTGCGAAAAGAGTGCAGTGAAAACTTTCTGGAACGATTTGAGAGCTCCTATGTCAACGAGCTGCAGGAGTTTGTGGATTGTATTCTGGAAGAGCGCAAACCATCTGTTACAGTATACGATGGCACCCGAGTCTCTGAAATTGCTTACAAATGCAAAGAATCATTTGAATCCGGGACTCAGTTGAGGTTTTAATTATGAATCACCAGGTCACTATCAAAGATATCGCCGAAATCGCCGGAGTCAGCTTTTCCACCGTATCCCGCTGCTTGAATGACAGTACTTTGGTGGCCGAAAAGACGAAGGCAAGGGTGAATAAAATTGCCAATGACCTGGGGTTTGAGTTTAATGCGGGTGCACGGAGTATGATCACAAGCCGGGTAGGGACGGTGGGTATTATACTTCCCGAACAGTATACTGCGGTTAATGTCAATGTTTACCATGGAATGCTTATGAACAGTTTGAGAACCTATCTGGAAAAAGCGGATGTGGATTTGATTGTCAGTTATGAAAGAAATCATTATACAAATCACAATAACATCATCCGGTTGGTGACCCGCAACAAGGTGGATGGCTTGATAATCCTGGTGGAAGAAGTCCATCCCGAAAGTCTGAGCTATCTTGTGGATTACGCCGTGCCCTTTGTCTGCCTTCACTATCCTCCCGGACAGGAGATCAAAGATCAGGAAGTCGTGTACACAGATCATTACATGGGGGGCAAGCTTGTGGCCGAACACCTGCTGGAAAAGGGTTTGAAATCCTTTTGTATGCTGGCCATGGAAGAAAAGCATCTTGAGTTCCAATTACGGGAGGAAGGATATCGGGACACCATTGAAAAAGCAGGTTTTGTGGTGAAGCAGTTTTTCAGTGACTCCACCTTTGATTCTTCCAGAGCCGTCATTTCACAGCATGCGCAAGAACTGAGAGAGTGTGATGCCATGTTTGCCTCGAATGACCTGATGGGTCTCGGTGCCATCAGGGCCATGAAGGATCATGGTTTTACAATCCCCGATGATATGGCTGTTGTCGGCTACGATGACAGTGAATTCGGCCGCTATAGCAGTCCAGGATTGACCTCCATCCATCAGCCCCGGGAGGAACTGGCTCATATTTCCTGTGACCGCCTTTTCATTCAGATGGAGAAGAGGAAAAACGGGGAAGAAATCATGAAGAAGAGGATCAGCATACAGCCTGTATTGATCCCCAGAGAGTCTTCCTGATTGAAAAGAATTTTACTTGATAAGGCGTGCATCTTCGTATGACATCAGACAATCCGACATAACGAGATTTTTTTATTGCCTGAAGGAGGCTATTTTGATTGTAAGGAATAATATTAAGACCACAGGGTATACGGTAATAACCGAAGAGGACGGAGTCCATTCCTCCATGCTACTGGATTTTGGAATCCTGAAGCTTAAGAAGGGTGATACATGGAAATCAAATGAAAATAAAGAACGAGCCTGGCTCCTGATCAAGGGAAACGTCCGCTTTGACTGGAAGGGTGAATCCGTCTCTGCCCTGAGGAACTCCTGTTTTGAAGAGAACCCTTCGGTTCTTCATGTTCCCCGGAATGTGGATGTGACCATTACGGCTCTTGCCGATGCGGAACTGGCTCTTGAAATGAAAAACAATCCCGTTGATTTTACACCTCGATATTATGCGCCTGAAGACATCCGCTGTGATATCTTCGGCGGCGGGACCCTGAATGAAACATCCATCAGAACCGTAAGGACTGTTTTTGACGGTGTGATTGCCCCTGAGTCCAATATGGTCCTGGGAGAAGTGATCAATCACCCCGGCAAGTGGTCCAGTTATCCTCCTCACCACCATCCCCAGCCGGAGATCTATCACTACAGACATTTTCCCGAACAGGGATTCGGTGTCTCTCTTCTGAATGAGGACGCCCATGTGGTAAAAAATGGTGAAACCTGTCTGATTGAAGGTGGTAAAACACATTCTCAGGTGGCCGGAGCGGGTTACGCCATGTATTACATCTGGATGATCCCCCATCTTCCCGGGGACAGATGGCTTCCTACAACCCGTTATTACAAGGAAGACCATCAGTGGCTCCTGGAAAAGGATGTCAAAATATGGCCGGAATTGAAACATGGGGAGTCTAAAGCATGAAAACAATACGATTGACCATGGCTCAGGCTCTGGTGAAATTTCTGGACAATCAATATGTATCCCAGGACGGGACTGAAGAAAAATTTATCAATGGTGTGTTCGGTATCTTCGGGCACGGCTGTGTGGTCGGCCTTGGAGAAGCTCTTCAGGAACCCGATCACTCCCTGAAATTTTATCAGGGACATAATGAGCAGGGAATGGCCCATGCTGCCATTGCCTATGCTAAACAGAACAATCGCCGGAAAATCATGGCGGTTACTTCCTCCATCGGTCCCGGTGCCTTGAATATGGTCACCGCTGCCGGTCTGGCTTCGGTCAACAGAATCCCGGTCCTCCTCCTGCCGGGTGATGCCTTCGCCTGCCGGCAGCCTGACCCTGTTCTTCAGCAGATGGAACAGTTTCATGACTATACCGCTACCAGCAACGATGCTTTCCGCTCTGTCTGCCGATATTGGGATCGGGTTAACCGGCCGGAACAGCTGATGACCGCTGCCCTGAACGCTCTGCGTGTACTCACAGATCCTGCCGAGACGGGTGCGGTCTGTCTGGCACTGCCCCAGGATGTTCAGGCGGAATCCTGGGATTATCCGGCTGAATTCTTTGAAAAGCGGGTTCATTTCATGGATCGCCGCTCTTTGACTCCCGAGGCCCTGGGACGTGCCGCCGATCTTATCGCCGGCAGTCAAAAACCAATGGTTGTCTGCGGCGGGGGTGTCCGCTATTCCGAAGCCGGAGAAGCACTGGCCGCCTTTTGTGAAGAGTTTCACATTCCCTTTGGAGAGACTCAGGCCGGTAAAAGTGCTGTCACATGGGATCATGCCATGAACCTGGGCGGTATGGGTGTCACCGGTGGTCTGGCTGCCAATATGATCAGCGAAAATGCCGATTTGATCATTGCCGTGGGAACCAGAATGTCCGATTTCACAACCGGAAGTAAATCATCCTTTAAGAACCAGGGAGTTCAATTCCTGTCTCTCAATGTGAATAGCTTTGATGCCTATAAAATGAATGCATTTCCCTTCCTCTGCGACGCCCGTTCCGGTTTGGAATCTCTGAGTCTGGAGCTGCGGAGCAGGCGATGGATATCAGTCTATACCACAGAAATTAGTGAGGCCCGGGCCGCCTGGAAAAAAGAGGTGGACCACCTTTACTTCGATGAAGAGTCGGGCCCCAATAGAGGTTATTCCCAGATGAGGGCTCTTGGTATTATGAATGAAGAGGCCTTTGCAGACGATGCTATTGTCGTGGGTGCTTCTGGAAGCCTCCCGGGTGACATGCAGAGAGTCTGGAGACCCCGATGCAAGGATTCCTACCATATGGAATACGGATTTTCATGCATGGGTTATGAGGTCTCAGGGGCTCTGGGTGCCAAGATAGCTGCTCCTGATCAGGAGGTCTACTCTATGACGGGGGATGCCAGCTTTGTCATGCTCCATTCCGAAATCCTCACCAGCATTCAGGAAGGCATCAAGATCAATATCATGCTTTTTGATAATAACGGATTCGGCTGCATCGATAATCTGCAGACCAGTCAGGGAATTCCAAAGTTCGGCTGCGAGCTGAAGTACAGAAATCCAGAGACAGGCAGGCTGGATGAGGGTGGTAAATTGATTCCCGTAGACTATGCCAAAATTGCCGAAGGCTACGGCTGCCGGGTCTGGAGAGTCAGCAATTCGGATGAACTTAAACTGGCTCTGAAAGAAGCCAAGGAGAGTCCCGTGACCACTCTGATAGACATCAAGGTGGACTTTGATTCTATGTCCGGCGGGTATATGAACTGGTGGCGGGTGGGAACACCCGAGGTTTCCAAGAAAAAAACTGTTCTGGAAGCCAATAAAGATCTTGTAAAAAATATTGCAGAAGCAAAACAATATTAGAGGAACATATGAAAAAAGAAAATGTAAAACTGGCCATGGCTCCCATTGGCTGGACCAACGACGATATGCCTGATCTGGGAGCAGAAAACAGCTTTGAACAGTGTGTCAGCGAAATGGCTCTGGCCGGTTATACAGGATCGGAAGTCGGGAATAAATATCCCAAAGATCCGGTTGTCCTCAAAGAATACCTGGATATCAGAGGACTTCAAATCTGTAACCAGTGGTTCAGTTCCTTCCTGGCCTCCCAGCCGTATAAACAGGTAGAGAAGGATTTCAGGGCTCAGCTCGGCTTTCTCAAAGCCATGGGTGCAGATGTGATCGGGCCTTCCGAACAGACCAGTTCCTGTCAGGGAGATCTCCATACTTCTGTATTCACCGGAAAGGCTGTATTTTCAACTGAAGAATTCAGAGCTCTGACAGAAGGCATGAATAAGCTGGGGCATATTGCCCGGGAAGAAGGCATGACTCTGGCTTTTCATCATCATATGGGCACCGCTGTGCAGACCATTGAAGAAACAGAACGTTTTCTTAATGATACCGATCCGGACAAAGTGACCCTGCTTTTTGATTCCGGTCATTTTGCATTTTCCGGTGAAGATCCCGTGGCAGCCCTCGAAAAATTCATCAGCAGGGTGGGGCATGTGCACCTCAAAGATATGAGAACGAATGTTTTTAATGAAGTCAAAACAAAGGATTCTTCTTTTATGGATGCTGTAAGAGAGGGTGTCTTTACCGTTCCCGGTGACGGAAGTATTGATTTCCCTTCTCTCTTTACCATTCTGGATAAGAATAACTATAAGGGCTGGATGGTGGTAGAAGCCGAACAGGATCCTGCCAAAGCCAATGCTTTTACTTACGCTAAAATGGCCAGAGACTATATCAGAATAAACGCAGGCATCTGACAGACCGTGAGTCTGGTCAGTAAATCAGGAGTAATTAAATGAAAAAAAAGACTGTAATCGGGATCATTGGTGCCGGAAGAATCGGCCGCGTTCATGCTGAAGGAATCTGTAATCAAATTCCTGGAGCCCATGTTAAATCAATGGCGGATCCTTTTATGAACGACGAAACGGCACAATGGGCTGAATCCCTGGGTGTCGAGTTTACCACAAAGGACTACAAAGAAATCCTGGATGATTCTGAAATTGATGCTGTTCTGATCTGTACCCCCACAGATACCCATGCCCGTATTACCAGAGAAGCAGCAAAGGCGGGAAAACACATCTTCTGTGAAAAGCCCATAGACCTGGATGTGGAGAGCATTAAAGAAACCCTCAGGGTTGTGGAGGAGGCGGGAGTCAAATTCCAGATCGGCTTCAACAGACGCTTTGATCATAACTTCAGAGCCGTTAAGGATGCCGTTTCTGCCGGGAAAATCGGTGATCCCCATATGATCAAGATCATCAGCCGTGACCCATCTCCACCCCCCGTCGAATACATTAAGAGTTCCGGCGGAATCTTTGTGGACATGACAATTCATGACTTTGATATGGCCCGCTATCTCAGCGGCAGTGAAGTCGTTGAGGTCTATGTACAGGGAGCTGTTCTGGTTGACCCGGAAATCGGCAAAGCCGGAGACATCGATACGGCATTGATTACTCTCAAGTTTGCCAACGGTGCTATCGGCAGTATCGATAACTCCCGGAAAGCTGTTTATGGTTATGATCAGAGAGCCGAAGTCTTTGGAAGCAAAGGTTCTATCGCCTCAGGAAACGATACCCTCTCTACCGTGGTACTCAGTACCGAGGATGGGATCATCTCAGAAAAACCTCTTTTCTTCTTTCTGGAACGCTATTTGGCATCCTTTGTTCAGGAGCTCAGGGAATTCGTGCAGGCCATTGTGGATGATACAGACACCCCTCTTGGTGGTTTGGATGCATTGAGACCCGTACAGATTGCCATCGCTGCGGGTGAGTCTCTCAAAACCGGTCAGGCCGTGAAGCTTTCATACTAAAGGCTCACTCGATTAGGAAAAAAAATAGCGGCAGAATCCCGAAAGGGGCTGCCGCTATTCTATTTTCAGGGTGTCTGTGAAGGATTCTACTTAATCTTCAGGCGGCTCTCAATATTATCAATGTGGGAACTGAATGTTTCCACCGAACTGTTGATCTGTCCCGACTGGATTGTATCGATGATGCTTTGATGTTCCGACACGATCATATTCTGATCGCTGTAGTCATTCTGGGACTGGACGATCTCCTCATACATAAAAGATTTCAATGTTTTGTAAATCGAATAGAAGAGTGAGTTTCCTGTGCTTTTTACTATAATGTTATGAAAGTTATAATCTGCTTCAACCAGTTTTTCAGGTTTTTTAGACTCAATTCCATCCTTCATCTTGTCCACTTCTTTCAGCAGATCTTCCAGAACCCGGTTCACCTTCTCCTCGTCTTTCTGTTGCAGCCGTATAAGAGTGATGATACTCCACAGCTCGATGGCACCCCGTGTCTCGATCAGCTCCTGCTGTTCATCCTTGCCTAACAGTATGGACCAGGAGAGGGCTTCCGCGGAGATATTGGCTCTGTCTGAAAGGAAGGTCCCTTTTGCTGCCTTTGAAGTCAAAACACCCAGGTAGTTAAAAATTTTAATGGCTTCCCTCACAGAGGAGCGGCCGATACCAAAGCGTTCTGCCAGTTCATGTTCTGTCGGCAGTTTATCTCCCGGCTGATACGTGCCGGAGGCAATGAGTTCCTTGATTTGCTCCATCACTTGCTCAACAACGGTTTTTTGACGAATTTTTGCCATCGCTTACTCCAATTGTATGATAATAAAACATTTATTAACGTCAGACAATAGGTCGGGCAATTTTGTTGAACCTTTTCTGCCCTTACAGGCATTATATGTGCCGGGGTTATTCTCCCCTATCCGTGGGGGATGGACCTTGATCCAGGATCTTCCTGATCGTTATAGACAGTTCTTTCATATTAAAGGGTTTCATCAGGAATCCTCTGATTCCGATCATTTTCGCTTTCTCTTGATTCATTTTAGTGCTGAACCCTGTGCAGAGTATGACCGGTATATCAGGTCTGATCTTCATGATCTCTATCGCCAGATTCTCTCCTGTCAAATCTGGCATGGTTTGATCCGTAATAATAAGATCAAACGAATTCGGACGGGATTGAAATAATTCAAGAGCCTCTCGGCTGCTTGTTTTTCCTGTTGCCTCATACCCAAGCTTTTCCACACATTGCTTTGTAATCTCTACAACACTCTTTTCATCATCTACAATGAGAATTTTTTCCTGGCCTAAAGGCAGGGGATCTGGAATTTTTATATTTTCAAAATTTTGTGTCTGTATCCTGGGGAAATACACTTTTATTGTCGTTCCGGTCCCGGGCCTGGTGTCAACGCTTATGAAGGCATCATTGCTTTTTATGATTCCCGCGACAACTGCCAATCCCATGCCTGAACCTTTTCCAATATCTTTGGTTGTGAAATAGGGATCAAAAATCCTGTCAATATATTGTTTTTCGATGCCCGTACCGGAATCCTCGATTATAAGCAGAACAAAATTACCCGGTTTGAGGTAAGGATCATCTTCCACGTCCCTTTTGGTCAGTAGAATTGAGTTCAGCGTTACTTTTAAGGTCCCTCCGTTTTCATCCATTGCCTGGGCGGCATTGGTACAGAGATTCATCATAACTTGATGAATCTGAGTCGGATCGGCAAGTATATTGCCACATTGGGAATCGAGATCTTCCTCTATCCTTATGGTTGAAGGGATTGATGCCCGGAGGAGTATAAGAGCTTCTTTAACAACTGTATAAACATCAAGCGATCTGCGCTGGCTGAACTCTTTACGGCTGAAAGATAGAATTTGTTTTACAAGATCCCTGGCCCGATATCCGGCTTTAATAATCTGCTCAATCTGATTTTTAACAATACTCTCTTTGGGGAGATCCAGCAGGGCCAGATCAGCATAACCGAGCATGGCTGCCAGGATATTATTGAAGTCATGGGCGACTCCTCCCGCCAGAGTCCCGATTGCTTCCATTTTCTGAGATTGACTGAGCTGAGATTCAAGAGCCGCTCTTTTTTCTTCCGCCTGTAAGCGCTCGGTTAAATCAAGACCGCATGCCCAGTTCTGCTCTCCCATTGTAATAAATCCCCAGGAAATATGTTTTTTCGAACCGTCTTTGCATTTTACAACAGCCTCCATCGGTTCTATATCTGATCCTGTTTTAATGGCCAGTTCTATTCTTTTTTGCCATTCATCAACCAAACCCCGGCGATATTCCGCGTCAGGATAGGCCAGAGGATACCAATGATCAGCTGTCGGTACATCATCAATGGTATAGCCGAATAAATTTGTGAATGTAGAATTGATATAGACACATTTTTGCTCGACCCCCTCCGACATGTAGATGGCCAGAGGAGATGTGTCCGCAAGGGCCCGGAAATTCCGTTCACTTTCTTTGAGTGCCAGTTCCGCCCGTTTCCGATCTTCAACCTCTTTCAGGAGATCTTTTGTACGGAGTTTCACGACTCGGTTCAGCATGAGATTCCAGAATGTAAATACCAATACGATCAGAAATATTCCTGCTATGGTTATGAGTATCAGGCTCTGGAGTTCCCTTTTTGTTACTCCCTCAGCTGTCTCCAGGTGTATCCATTTTTGACGAATATTTTTTCTCTCATTCTCCGACAGCAGGGTTACACCTTTTTCCAGAATACTGCTGAGTTCGGGCCAATCGGAGCGTACTCCGAAACCCGAAACATTGGGAGGTTCCGTCTCTCCAGCCACTTTTAAATTTGTGATTCCTTCTGATTCAATGTAGAAGCTGGCTGTTGCCAGATCTCCCACAAAGGCATCGGCCATGGAAAATGAAACTTTCCTCAGAGCGGATTTTAAGTCGGGGACTAATTCAATTTTAATCTCCGGGTATTTAATCCGGATCAAATCTACATAACCGTAACCGGAGACCATAATCACATGCAGTCCCTTTAGTTTTTCCAGAGTTAATTCTTCAGTCACATTTTTTCTGACAATAATGACCGAAGGGATTGTCAAATAAGGTGGGGGGAAATCCATATACACTTCTCTGGCAGAAGATTTGACAACGGCATTCAGCACATCCACTTCGCGGCGTTTCATCTTGTCGATGACATCGTCCCAGTTTTTACATTCTACAATTTCAAAACTGATACCCAATTTTTCAGCTATCAGTTCTGCATAGTCAGCACCGATTCCGGCATAATTCCCGTCTTTGTCAAAAAACTCAACCGGCTGGAACTCAGGATCCGGTGCCAGGCGAATGACAGGGTGGGCTTTAATCCAGACCCTTTCAGCCTCTGTCAATAAGGATGTGCCCGTTTCAAACTCCCCAAAGGCAGATGAGGTATTCAATATTAGAATGATGAATAATAAAATTTTTGATTTTGAAATATGGATGCTCCTGAGTTTATCTCTATAGATTCCCAATATTTCAAATATAAGCTATCACCTGTGGTGTTTCAAATGGATCTATTCCATTTGATTACTGCTGAAAGTTGATCAGTTCAATATAACCGGGCTATCCGATTTCCCTGAAAAATTAAGGGAGGGCGATTGAGGGGATACGTTTGTTTACAACAGCCAGAATCATCATGGTCAGGCTCTGCGACTATGATGGATTGAATTGGACTGACTCAATCATTTCGAAAAGACAGCCGTCTTAAAAGCAGATCTGATCGCCTGTTGCTGCTTTAATCACTCCAAATTCTTTATGAAATGCAGCCAGTACAGGAAAATCGACACAATGCATGGGGTAGAGTGATTGGGGAGCTTCCTTCTTGAAGTAGGAAATGGTCTGCTTTACTGTCTCCCGGTCATCACTCATCAGATGAAATCCCCCGATCACAGAATGCAGCGGGCTATGGGTGACTTCTTTAGCATATTCACAAATATTGCAGATCCCTGAATGAGAGCATCCGGTGAGAACGACGACTCCCCTGGATGTTTTAATGGCCAGGGCCGTATCGTCTTTCATGGGATCATCCTTATACGTACCCTTTTCAAAACTCATCTTCCTCGGTATTTCACCCAGAAAAATAATATCTTCTGTAATTTTATAGGTCTTGCGGGAAGGAATAATATTAAAATCATCAAGAACCGTCTTTTTTGTTCTCTCCGATAATTTTTCCTGAAGGTCCGGGTGGATCAGAAGAGATTTCTTATTGAGAAAATGGTGATGAACGATACCGTCGGTATGATCCCAGTGGTAGTGGGAAAAAACGACTATATCGACACTCTGTAAATCAAGCTTGAGGGCTTCGGCATTCTTCCAGTACAGGTCACTATGCCCTGTATCAAAGAGTATCTTATGGTCTTTTGATTCTAAAAGAGCAGAAAATCCCCATTCTCCCCGGCAGACTCTGGCGCCCTTATGACCCACCTGGTTTTCACAGAGAAGAGTGATGGTCATCGTATTTTCATTGTTCATCATTCATTCAGTATGAACAGGATTTCAATGCTTAATCAAGGCTGATCAGCCGGGATATTTTCTCTTTGAGGTTTTCCATATCTTCTTTCATACAGAACATATTTAGTACGGTCTGTCCCTTTATATCAAGATTTTCAGGAGCCTTTTGTTCAGAAATGGTACTCCCATCAAACTGAAGACTCAATACAGTCTTGTTAAAGGGGATCAATGCTTTGAGGCGGATGACTTTTGGTCTGTTTTCATCGATAAGCTGATGAAGATCGGCAACGGTCCCCGTCAGGGGGCCCATGAGTGAGAGGGATTCAATACCGTCTTTGCCTGTATCGATCATTTCCGGGTGGAACAGGAAGAGTCCCGTGGATGCTGCCGGGGATGTTACCGGTATTCCCGGGGTGCCGGGTTTCTTCCAGCATCCGCTGCGGGATTCAGCAAATCCTGTCAATCCCGGGTAGTGCTTCTGCAGCTTCACCCTGGTCTGCTCCAGGACATCCAAACTGTAGATATCCGCTTTGGTTATGAGCACAAGAGGTCTTCCCTCAAACTGACGGGAGTAGGCGGGTAGACGGTCATGGTAGCGGTCGCACTGACGGGCGTCCATGCAGACCAGCACATCTTTGACCCTGATTAAATCGGAAGGAAAATTCTTTTCAATGGTCTGCTTCATTTCCCAGGGTACGGCCAGACCAGTGGCTTCAATATATATCTCATCCGGTTTTTCTTCATTCACAATTTGTAAGAGAGTGTCCAGGAGTTTTGCCTTCAGGCTGCAACAGATGCATCCGCCGGATATCTCCTTTTTTGAGTATCCACCTTTTTCAATGAGCAGGCTGTCTATGTTCACTTCACCAAAATCATTAATGATGACGGCTGTTCTCAGCTGTGGATTCAAATCGTTGAGAAGCTGGTTCAAAACAGTCGTCTTACCACTCCCCAGAAAGCCTCCCAGAATGGTTGTCATGATTGTATTGGAAGTCATATTATGAGTATAATGACAGCATATCTAATCTGTAAAGCTCTGAATAAATCAAAACTGATTGGAAATTGTCATTAATTGTAAGATGGAGATAAAAAAATGATCGGAATAATTGCTGAATTTGATGTAAAAAAAGAAAGTATTGATGCTTTCCTGGCAGAAGTAAAGCCTCTTGTGGCTGCATCCAACGCTGAAGAGGGATGTATTGCATATGGACTTCATAAGGCTCAGGGATCAGAAAACCTTTACACCATGATTGAAGAGTGGAAAGATCAGCCTGCCATAGATGAACACAACCGCAGCCCTCATCTGACAGAAATCGGACCGAAACTGAAGATTCTGTTAAATCAGAATATCAAGGTGACTTTGTACGATAAGGTTTTATAGTTTTATCGCCCTGACGGGCGTGTTGGCTCCAGGGATTTTTCTATTTTCCTGATGTTTTTAATCGATAAATCTTGACTGAATAATTTATAAGTACTATAATAATTGTAATATTTTTAATGAAGAGGAATACATATGAAAAAAGCAATTTTTTTACCAGTACTGGCTATAGCGTTGATTTTTATGGGTTGCGGAAAACCCGCAGCACCAGAAGCGGCTGTAGCACCTGCAGCGGCACCTGCGGCTGAAGTAAAGGCCGTTTCTGACGGAAGTGAAGACCTTATTATCGACTATCAAACAAATCTGGTTGCAGATGACGCTGCCAGTCATTTCAACTGGAAAGGCAACATCCGTTACATGGCTGCAGAAGATAGCTTTGATGCCGTGACCGGTGCCTCTGCTTTGGGTTCTACTCATCTTTTCCAGGCTTATCTCTACGATGTAGAAGGTAATCCTACCATGTCTACCGGTCTCAGAGGACTGTTTCTGTACGGTGTAAACGGACTGGATGCGACTCAAAATGATAATCTGAATGCTTCTAAAGCAGCAGATGGAACTATTGTAATTCAGTATGTTCACAGAGGAACAGCTTATCGTTTTACAACAGACTCTAAAGGAATCCTGGCTCTGCCTGATGGTTCTTTCGAAAGCCGCAAAATTGGAACACCAGACGGCATTGAGGCTGCCTTTACTTCTGATGGAAAAGCTTCCGGTGTAGACTTTGCCAAAGTATGGTCCAGTGATGTAATGTTTGCCGGTGCCAGTGACAAAGCCATGTATGTATTCGACGGTCCCCTTCAGGTGACACTTGAAAATGATATACTTGCCATAAAAGGTACTCTGACTGCTGTTAAACAGTAATATCAGAATTTATTTCAGATAATTGACCGCTGATCCCCGGATCAGCGGTTTTTTTGGGTTCCTACTCTTATAATTCGGGAATCAGCAGCTTGACTCCGGCCTTCTCGAGTGCTTTTTTGTACTCTATTGCAGGAGTCTGGTCGGTGATGAGGTATTCGATGTCTTCTGCCCCGCAGTAGCGGGAGAGGGCAATCCTGCCGAACTTGCTGGCATCCGTTAAGATAAAGGTCTGGGGACTGCGGCTTATGATTTCAGAATTTATTTCGGCTCGCATCATATCCCGTCCTGTGAACCCTGTTTCAGGAGTGAATCCGTCAATCCCGATAAACGCCTTGGAAAAGTTCAGGGCATTCAGGCATATTTTAACCAGATTTCCCACCATACATTCACTTTCCGGCTGATAGAGTCCTCCCAGAAGAATGATATTCCCCAAAGACTCCTTCCCAATCTGGCGGGCAATAAAGGCATTGGATGTGATAATAGTCGTATTGGAAATCTTGGCCACTTCTTTTGAAAAAAGGGCATTGATTGAACCGGATTCAATATAAATAGTTTCACCTTCATTGACATACTGCGCCGCCATCCGGGCAATTCTAAGTTTCTGTTCATAGTTGATCCCCATCCGGTGAGAGATATCATCTGTTTCATCCAGAACGGCTCCTCCGTGCACACGCCTGAGAAATCCGCTGTTCTCAAGCTGTGTCAGGTCCTGACGGATCGTCGCCTGGGATACATCCAGCTGGTCGGCTAAATCATTGACTGTGACCTTACGTCCATCAGACATGATGCTTAATACCTGTTTATGCCTTTGATTCATAGATCAACCTTTATCAGAAAAATTAGTATTTTGCCTTTTAATATATTCATTGACTATTTCAATGCTGAAATCATGGTCCTCGTGATCGGGCAGTCCCGAGACGATGAGAACACCGGCCAACCCTCCATTTTTCACAAAGAGAGGGACTGCGCCGCCCTTGTCTCTATACAGGACTGGATCCAGCAGGCTTTTGTCTGCCAGGGAAGTGCCAGCTTCAATCATTTTTCTGGAAATATAGAATGAACTGTGCAGAAAGTGATGAACAATACGTGCTTTCCCGCTCAGCCACAGGTCGTTGTCTATAGTGGTCCCGGGAAGAGATATCTGGTACAGAATCTGACCCTCCCTCTCGACCCTTATGGCGACAGAGAGGTTTTTCTGGACAGCCATGTCTGTTGCCAATTCCCCCAGTTGCCTGGCAATACTTTCATTGAAAGCGGGAAGAACCAGCTTTTTTTCTTCTTTCAGTAGTTCTTGAAGTGATTTCATAAAAAATCCTCTGTTATCTTTTTCATATGAGTTTACCTAACTGTCATACGAAAGCAGTATGAAGGGTATCGGTAGATTTTGTCAACAAATTCTCAAGGTCTGGATCTGTTCTGATACTGTTCTTTCAGCTTCTGTCCCACCCGCAGTCCCATGGCAGCTATGGTCAGGGCTGGATTCACAGCTGCCGAGGCGGGGACTGAAAGGCTTGTTCTCCCGGTCATACCAGACTTCCCGGGGGGCATATCTTTTTTTTTCGGACTATTTCATCCAGAGACCAGTTCTCTTTTTCCTGCTTTATGAATCCACCCCGTTCTATCATAAGAATGGAGGCTCCTGAATCCTTCAGGGCATGGGCTATGGAACTCCTCCCCATTCCTGATCCGATAATCAAAAAATCATAGATTTCATCAGAATTCCATTTTTTATTTGTATCCATGTTTAATATTGTATAGTATTTATTATATGAAAGTCAAAATACTTTCAAGTGAAGATTTAGTGGAGGAACCATATGAACTCTAATCGAATTGGATCCGTCAGCAAGAAGGTGAAAATTGCCGCTGGACTTTTCTGGGCGGATTATGGATATCTGGCAGGAACAGTCCAGGAGCTGGAATCGGCAGAGGCTCCCTCTTGATTTTTTCAAACAGTATATTCCCTTTGTGGATATCATTGAATATGAGAGCCGGGCCAGATTCTGGGTGAATGAGAAAGGGAAAACACCCCATGTTATCGATCCTTTTATGATAGAAAATATTCGGGATCTGAAGCAGATGATCAAAGATGCCGGCCGGGAATCCATTGTTGATCTCATAGAAGACGGCGGTATCAACGCGGTCAATTCGGCACAATTTGTCCATGCCGGAATGACTGTGGGAGAATACTCTTCGGCTCTCTTGAAAGGTCCTGATGGGGAAGGCCCGGGCAATCGGTTCATTCCTGGAACCGGGAAGATCACGAATGCTGTTAAAAAATTAAGATCCGCCCTGGATATGGCGGCTTCTTCGCGTTAGTCTGAGAAAAGAAAGAGTCCTTAGGCCCTGAGCCTTCATCATTAAAGGAGACATTCATGAATAAAATAGTCATCGGAATGGCTGGTTTCGGCAGCATTGGCAGGATTCATCAGATGGCCTATGCCGACATACCCTATATTTACCCGGGGAAACTCCCCGAAATCTACCTTAAGGGAGTCTGCCGGTCCACCTTTGAGGGGGCCAAAACAACGGCAACCCTCTCTGGATTTGATAAAGCCTACAGAGACTATGACGAAGTTCTGGCCGATCCGGAAGTCGATGTTATCGATCTGGTAACCCCTAATTCTCTGCATAAAGAGCAGATTCTAAAGGCTCTGGAGGCGGGAAAGCATGTTTTATGTGAAAAACCTCTGGTTCTTGATGCTTCAGAGGCTGTCCTCCTGGAGAAGGCCGCTGAGAAGTCGAATGTCCGGGTCGGTATGATTTTTAATTACCGCTTTATTCCGGCCATCATGAAAGCAAAAGAGCTGATTGAGGCTGGTCTGCTGGGAGATGTCTACTCATTTCGGGGAGAGTATTTTCATACAGGTTATCAGAACCCGGAGAAACCCTACAGCTGGAGGATGAATTTTGATGAGTCCGGCGGGGGAGCCCTGGCCGATCTGGGTATTCATGTCATTGACCTTGTCCGCTTCCTTCTGGGAGACTTTTTCTCGGTGAGAGCTGATCTTAAGACATACATAAATGAGAGACCCTTGCCCGACGGCAGCGGTAAGATGGGCAAGGTGACTGTGGATGATGCGGCCTGGATGCAGTGCCGTCTGGTTTCGGGAGGGCTGGGTTCCATCGAAGTCTCCCGCTTTGCCACAGGAGCTCTGGATGATCTGAATCTGACCGTGTATGGAAGCAGAGGATCATTCAGTTTCAAACTGATGGATCCGAACTTTTTGTATTGGTTTGATCAGCTTAAGCCGGGGCAGGGGTGGAGCCGTCTTGAAACCCTGCAGACTTATGAAGAGGCAAAGATTCCCGCACCGAGATCTGTCATCGGATGGACCCGTTTCCATACAGAGAACCAGTACAGGTTTCTGAAGTCCCTTCAGGAGGGATCTGCTTTTTCTCCATCCCTAAAAGATGGAGCCGTAGCTCAGTATGTTCTGGATGCTGCATATAAGAGCGGAGAAACCGGGAACTACGCTCAGGTCAGAATGACTTCTGCATCATAATCAAAGACGAGGACATCCTTTAAAAAGGGACCGGCGAACTCAGAAAACTCCTTATGTGAGGGGTGAACCAGGTAGCGGTCCCTTTCTTCACATCCCTTGAAACTCAATACATAGGACATGGTATATCCACGGCTTATACCTTCCACAGAGATATCCATCCCCGACTCAAAACCGGAAATTTCCGGGATAATACCCGGGAGTGCACAAAACCTTTGATGAAGTTCCATGATTTCCGGCGAGTCCAATTCCTTTTCATATGAAAATAAAACGATGTGTTTGACCATTTTTAAGTCTCCTTAATCTTTGTATAGAGGGTAATATTGATTCTAATGCATAGAAATAGATGTTGTAAATGAAGAAAACATCTTCATGTGAAAATTAAAACTTTACATATGAAAATCAAGATGGTACAATTCTTAAAAATTCTAAACCGAAAACCACAGAGATACTGTGGCGATCAAGGAGGATTTATGAAAAAGGGATTCTATTTGATGCTGATTCTGTCATTGGTGACAGGAATGAGTCTTTTTGCCGCTGGGCAGAAGGAAGTCAAAACAGATGACAAAAAGGCTGCAGCAGCAGTAGTCGATGTAAACCAGGTAGAAGTACTGCATTGGTGGACATCAGGTGGTGAAGCAGCAGCTTTGAATGTTCTTAAAAAAGATTTGGAATCAAAAGGTATCGGTTGGACCGACTCACCCGTAGCCGGTGGTGGTGGTGATCAGGCCATGACTGTACTTCGTTCCAGAGCCACAGCCGGGAATCCTCCTGTCGCTGTACAGATGCTTGGTTTTGACATCATCGACTGGGCCAATCTTGGCTTTCTTGCAGACCTGAATGACGTAGCCAGAGATGAAAACTGGGATTCCGTCGTTCCCGAAGCACTTAAGTTTTTCTCTAAACAGAAAGGACAGTGGGTCGCAGCGCCAGTAAACGTACACTCTACCAACTGGGTCTGGGCCAACAAGAAGATCATGGATGACCTGGGAATCAAAGAACCCAAAACCTGGGATGAGTACATGGCAGCCATGGAAAAAGTCAAGGCAGCTGGATTTACAGCTCTGGCACACGGTGGGCAGGCCTGGCAGGATGGTACCGTCTTTGAAAGCGTTGTCATCGCTACGGGCGGACCAGAATTTTACAAAAAAACTATGATAGATCTTGATGAAGCCGCCTTGAAATCTGACAAGATGGTTGAAGTCTTCAACAGAATGGCAAAGTTGAGAACCTATGTAGACCCCAACTTCAGCGGTAGAGACTGGAACCTGGCCTCTGCCATGGTTATTGAAGGAACTGCGGCCTTCCAGATGATGGGAGACTGGGCCAAGGGTGAGTTTAAAAACGCTGGTCTTGAACCTGGAAAAGACTTCTATTTTTTCAGAACTCCCGGAACACAGGGAACCGTTACTTTCAATTCTGACCAGTTTGTTATGTTTAAAGTAGCTCCCGAGTACAAGCATGCTCAGCAGGAATTGGCTAAAGCCATCATGAACCCCAGCTTCCAGATTGCCTTTAACCTTGTCAAAGGTTCCGTTCCCGCCAGAACTGACATCTCAGATGCCGAGTTTGACGCAGCCGGAAAAAAAGGTATGAAAGACCTGGCAGATGCCGCCAAAAACGGAACCCTCTTTGGTTCCATGGCACACGGACATGCCGTACCTGCAGGAATCAAACAGGCCATGTTTGATGTAATCACTGCCCATTTCAATGGTGTCTATGATGCAAAAACAGCAGCACAGGAACTTGCAAAAGCCGTTGCCGCAGCTAAATGATCTTAAAATAATGTGATGCGGTTTTACCGCTGAATTCCTGCCGGCTGTTTTCATCTGATGAGCAGCCGGTAGTTATCTGTTTAGTAAAGGATTCACTCTATGGTCTTAAACAATAAATGGCGTATATCCAGGGATGATCTGACCGCACGTTTCGTACTGATGCCCACGATTATTCTCACTTTCGTATTTGTATATGCCTTTATCATCTATACCGTTTATATTTCATTTACCGATTCAAGTCTCATGCCTTCCTTTGGATGGGTGGGTATGAAGAACTATGTAAAAATGTTTAAACTCGCAAACTGGCACACTGCGCTGAAGAATTTTGCTATTTTCAGCGTTCTTTATATCTCATTTGCTACATTTCTGGGTCTGATCCTTGCCATTCTGGTCGACTGGAGTAAGGCGGGAGAGCGGTTTTTCCGTCCCATATACCTTTATCCCATGGCCATCTCATTTATTGTAACCGGTACGGCATGGAAATGGTTTCTTGATCCGGGAATCGGTCTGGAACAGATCATGCATACCTGGGGATTTGTAAACTTTAAATTCGACTGGATAAAGAATTCAGATAAAGCCATTTATACGGTCATCATCGCGGCCATATGGCAGGTCACGGGTTATGTGATGACCATATTTCTGGCAGGACTCAGAGCCGTCAACCATGCGACCATCGAATCGGCGGTTGTTGACGGAGCGGGAACCTGGAAACTCTATACCAGGATTATCATCCCTCAACTGGGACCGTCATTTACATCTGTATTTGTTATTCTGGGGCATATGGCCATCAAGTCATACGACCTGGTTATTGCACTGACCAACGGTGGACCGGGACGGGCTACAGAAATGCCCTCGACTTTTATGTACTCTTATACATTTACAAGAAACGAGATGGGAATAGGAGCCAGTTCTGCTGTCTTTATGCTGTTACTATTCGCCATCATCATCATTCCCTATATCAACAAAATCGTGAAGGACAGCTGATATGACTATTAAAGACACAATGCGGCTGCACAAAACGGCTGAGATCATAAACATGGTGATCATGGTGATCTTCGCCATTTTCTTCCTGACACCCCTGTACGTCATGGTGGTCAACTCTTTCAAACCACTTTCAGAAATCCGGGGAGGCAATATGCTGGCTCTTCCTGTCGATTTTGTTTTAGCACCCTGGAGAAGTGCCTGGTCAACGGCTCAGATCGGTGTTCAGGCCACAGGGTTGCGGCCTTATTTTCTGAACTCCATAAAGATGGTGATCCCGGCAGTTTTTCTCTCCACCCTGATGGGATCCTTGAGTGGTTTTGTTCTGTCTAAAGGGCAGTTTAAAGGAGATAAACTTTTATTCGGACTGATCCTCTTCGGCTGCTTTATTCCCTTTCAGATCGTTCTGATTCCTACTGCCCGTGTACTGGGTTCCCTGAACCTGGCAGGAACAACATCCGGTCTGGTTTTGGTCCATACCGTCTATGGATTGGGTTTTACCACTCTGTTTTTTAAGAACACCTATGACAGTTTTCCATCAGAACTCGTGCAGTCCGCCCAGGTGGACGGGGCCCATTTTTTCAGGATTTTCCGGGATATAATTCTCCCCAATTCCACACCAATCATTGTCGTGTCCGTTATATGGCAGACAACCAATATCTGGAATGACTTCCTCTTCGGTGTTTCCTTTGGAGATGCTTCCAGTCAGCCCATGACGGTGGCTTTGAACAACCTTGTCAGCTCCTCCACTGGGGTCAAGGAGTACAACGTACACTTTGCCGGGGCTCTTATGGCAGCTATGCCGACCCTGGTTATTTACCTGGTCTCGGGACGCTACTTTGTTCGGGGGCTCATGTCCGGCTCAGTTAAAGGATAACCCTTCGGCCTTCAGATAATAAAACACGATGGCTGTGTTACAGCCTTCGTATTGCAAAAGGAATGAACTTATGTCGAAAAAACTCATTTGCGGTGTAGACCTGGGAGGGACGAAGCTCTCGGCGGGTCTGTTCAGACAGGACGGAACCCTGGTGGGAAAGGAAACCGTATACGATCATCGGGATGAACAATGGGATGAAATTCTTATCATCATTGCAGACCTGGTAAAACGAGTGATGCGCTCCTGTTCGGTCGAACCCGATGATATCCTGGGTATTGGAGTGGCTCTGGCCGGGCATATCCATTTTAAAAAGGGTGTCATCGTCACTGTGAGCAATTTTGTACACAATATTTATGATTATCCCTTCGTGGACAAACTCTCTGTACTGCTGCCTGGAATGAGAATCATTCTGGATAATGATGCCAATGCCCAGGCCTTCGGAGAGTTCAAGTTCGGTGCAGGACGTGGTTATCATGACCTGGTCTTTGTCACGGTCAGTACCGGGATCGGCGGCGGTATCATAGTCAACGACAAGATGCTCCGTGGAAAAGTAGGCACTGCCGGAGAAGTGGGACATACCATCATTGACATTGATTCGGATGTAAAATGTACCTGCGGGAATTACGGCTGTGCCATGGCTCTGGCTTCGGGGCTCTTCTTTCCGGAACTCTATCGCAGGCAGCTCCGGAAAGGCTTGAAAAGCACCATTGGAATAACAGAGGCTTCCGCCGATAAGATGGATGGTCAATCCATTGAAGAGGGCATGAAAAAGGGTGATCCCATCTGCAGAGTGATTGTGGAAGATTCAGCCGATGTTGTAGGCTCCACTCTTTACAATATTTACAAGACCCTGGATCCCGAACTGGTCATTCTGGGGGGAGGACTCATGTCCTTTGGTGAAGACTACATGAACCGCATCCAACACCGCTTCCTGTCTCACACCTATGAAATGATGGCTGAAGAAATGGAAATAAAACTGGCAGAAACCGGCCGGGATGCAGGCCTTATCGGGGCGGCGGCATTGGTCCTGGAATAGCTTTCTAAAGGCTGTATTTACTGATTTTATTGAAAAGGGTTTTCCGGGTGACTCCCAGCTCTTCTGCTGCGGCTGTTTTATTGAACCTGTTCCGGATCAGTGTTTCTCTAATGATATTCTTTTCATACTTCTCTATCACGCCGTCCATCCTGTCCTGGAGGCTTAGGCTTTCAGAAATCCCCGGGGTTAATCCTTCCTCTGATGAAGTCAGGGGCTCTTCTCTGCGGTTTAATCCCGCCGTCTCCAGAGTGGCTTCCTCGGTTAGAAGGACTGTCTGGTTGATCAGGTTTTTCAGTTCCCGAATATTCCCGGGCCATCCATAGACTTTCATGGACTCACAGGCCGCCGGCGAAAAATTGAGTTGACCCTTTCTGTATTTTTTGCCGTAAAGGGCCTTGAAATACTCTGCCAGAAGAAGGATGTCCTCGGGCCTGTCCTTCAGAGAGGGAAGAACCAGACTGATCACATTCAGGCGGTAATATAAATCCTCCCGGAATTCCTTTTTTTGAATCAGTGAGACCAGGTCCTGATTGGTGGCCGCTATGACCCGGATATTGACCCTGACGGTTCTATTTCCACCGACCCTCTCCAGAGTCCCTTCTTCCAGAACCCGGAGAAGCTTGGCCTGGGCATCCGGGGACATGTCACCAATCTCATCCAGGAATAGAGTTCCTCTGTCGGCTAGTTCAAACTTGCCGATTTTCCTTTCGTGAGCCCCGGTAAAGGCGCCTTTTTCATGCCCGAAAAGTTCACTCAGCAGGAGCGTTTCCGAAAGGGCTGCGCAGTTTACACCGATGAAGGGAGCCCCATGTCTATTGCTGGTAAAGTGAATATAGCGGCTGAGGACCTCTTTCCCCGTTCCGCTGTCACCTGTGATCAGAACCGTTGTATCCGTATCCTTTACCTTATCTGCCACGGTCAGGATTTTTTTCATCTTCGGGTTGTTCGTCCTGAAGTTAAAATCCAGCATTTTTTCCTGTTGTTCTTCCTTCAAGAGGAGGTTTTCATTCTTGAGATGCTTCAGCTCGAGCCGTTCATTGACAGCCTTCAGCAGGTATTCATTATCCAGGGGCTTGAGCAGGTAGTCTGCCGCTCCCTCGCGCATGGCCTCAACCGCATTGCTGATGCTTCCATAGCCCGTGATCATCAGACAGATCACATCGCTGTTGATCATCTGAATTGATTTCAAGAGTTCCACACCATCCCTGTCGCCCATACGGATATCCAGCAGGGCTATATGGATCTCTGTAGTCCTGATGCATTCCAGGGCCGATTCATAATCCTCTGCGGTAAAGCTCTCATGGCCCTCTCTTTGAAACAACTTGCTGAGGCCGATGCGGATTCCTTTTTCATCGTCGGCTATGAGTATATTCATACCGCCTCCTGTTTTGAGATTGTAGGGAGTGAGAACACAATGACAGTGCCTGTGCCCTTTTTGCTTTCGATCTTGATTGTGCCCTTGTATTTCATGATGATGCCATATACAACAGACAGGCCCAGACCAGTACCTTCGTTGTTTGCCTTGGTTGTGAAAAAAGGATCGAAGACACGGTTGAGAATTTCTTCGGGGATGCCTTTTCCCTGATCCTCAATAGTCATGATAGCCCTCTGGTTTTCTTCTCTGATGCTGATTTTTATAGGTTTGTCATTTTCTGTGGCATGGGCTGCATTCTGCAGCAGATTGATAAGAACCTGCATCAACTCCCCCTTGGATATAATCACATCTGCCACTGCTGGATCGCACAGAATGCTGACAGGAGGAATCCTGGTGCCATCGGGTCTGCGGGAGTGGCGGATCAATCGTACGACCTCTTCCGCTACAATCAGGGGAGAGCAGATGTTTCCCTGACCGAGTTCCCTGGATGTGAAATTCGTCAGATCCCTGATAATCTGGGCAATCCTTATGGACTCTTCTTCTACCAGATGGAGAGATTTAAGGCGCTCTGTGTCGGCCTCTTCGTAAATCAGATTTTGTATATTCGTCAGGATGGAGGACAGAGGATTGTTCACCTCATGGGCAATCCCTGCAGAAAGCATACTGATGGAGGAGAGTTTTTCCGCCTGGAATATTTTTTCCTCATAGGCATTCTTTTCGGAAATATCCTCCAGGATAAGAACACACATCCTTTTCTCAGAATGCATATGAGACTCCCGATGAACAGGATAAATCTTAACCTCAAAAACCTGGTCCTGTCTGTTCCGGATGCGCTGAGTCCAGCGTTCTTCACCCTGAAACAGGACCTTCCTGACACCCTCGAGAAGAGTGGTATCAAAGTTTTCATTGATAAATCCTGTCAGAGTTCTGACCTTTAATTCCGTCAAAATGTCAAAGGCGGGATTCGCTTTTTCTATGATCATATCATCGTTGACGACTGCTAGAGCATCCCTGATGGAGTGGATGACTTCTTCGTTGAACTCATTGAGAAACGTGATTTCATCAAGGGATTTTTCAATTTTGATCTGGTCTTGATGAAGTCGGGCGGCCATGCCGTTGAATCCCTTGAGCAGAACCCCCATCTCTCCCTTATCTGCAATTTTCAGCTGTACATTATAGGAGCCTTCCCGGATATGACCCATGGCATTGGCCAGCAGGGCTACAGGCCTTGTGATGCCTCTTGTAAAGATAAGAATGAGGAGGAATGTGAAGAGCAGTGTGAAGAGGGATACAGTCAGAACAGTCCTCTCGATGGAGAGTATCCTCCGCTGATAGGGTTCATTTGAAAGAATGGTTGTCAGATAGACAGAACTGGTGTTTCCACTGCTGCTGCTGATCTCTCCCACCTTGGTGCTGGCCATGTTGTAACTCTGATCCTCTTCCTCCAGGTCATACCACTCCTTATAAGCCATTCCAGGTAGGGTTCCGGATTGATGAAACGCTATGGTCTGGATCTCCTTATGACCCGCAAGAAAATCTGTTGATGTATGAAACAGTATCCTCCCGTCTTTATCAAAGATAATATTATTGAGAAAGCTGTCATTGATGTGTTTGACCAGATAAATCTCGGTATTTCCCGAAAGGGAACTCAAATTAATAATCCCGATCATGTAAAACTGCCCCTTCATCTGATACAGGCTGATGGAGGGGTGATTATATACGACTGATAGATCTTCCACAGGAGGCAGAATAAAATCGGGGCTGGTATTCAGGGCAGTCATAGAATAATTGCCGTCTTCTGTTTTGATAATAACTGCATCTATATTGGAGGATGTAAGAAGACTTTTCAGTTCACCACTCTTCAGGTTTTCCTCATCCATTTCTTTTGAATACTCCAGGACCTGTATCAGTTGTTTCCAGAGATGGCGTTTCCATGATTGATAGTTATTCACAATGAAATCTGCCTTCAGCCTCAATTCCACTAGGGCATCCTCCAGATTATTATTTCGGATGGTTCTACTGACCAATATTCCTGTAAACGAGGCTTGAAGCAGAATGAGGATCAGGATTGTCAAGGCCAGCTTGGGATACAGTTTCATTGTTAATATATATATTGCTCCATTTCAGGATTGTTGATATTGGATTTATTGAAGACCACATATCCCGAAGTGATACTGGGGGGTATCTCCTTGTGATCAATCAAGTATTTATAGGCCCATTCGACCGCCAGGGCTCCGATTTCTGCGGGTTTCTGTGCCAGAACAAGATCGACTTCACCGTTTCTGAGGCTGGCAATCAGGGAGTCTGTGGCATCCCAGGCGGCCACACGAACAGCCCCGGATAGACCGGCGTTTTTAACCGCCGCAGACACTCCCTGGCTGCTGAACACATTTGTTCCGAAGGCCGCAACAAGATCGGGATTCTTCATCAGTGCACTGAGGGTCTGTTTCATGGCCACCGTCTGAAGGTCTCCATTGTAATCGATCTGGACAATTTCCATCTCGGGAAAGTGTGAAATCCCCTCCATAAACCCGTTTTTCCGCTCTTCCGTCGTGGATGTTTCCTCGGTGGTTGTATTGATATAGACCTTTCCTTTTTCATTGACCTGTTCCGCCAGGGTTTCCGCCAGGTAGACGGCTCCGGCAAAGTTGTCAGTTCCTATATGGGCGAGGGGAAAGGACCAGTCCGAGGGCAAGGTATACAGGCCGTCCCCAATTTTTGTATCCACTGTAATGATTTGTATCCCCTGATTATAACACTCTTTCAGAGGCACAATGAGGGCGTCATTGGCTACGGGAGCAATCATGATGAGGTCGTATTTTTTTGCCGCAATCGCCCTTTTGAGGATGGGGATCTGCACTGCCGGCTCCCATAATTCAGGGTATTCAGAAACATCCAGAGAGACACCCATTTCCTCGGCTTTCATCAAAGCACCCTTTTCCATGGAATAGTAGAAAGGGTCGGCTACGCCGGGAACATAGAGGATATTCAGGTCGGTTTTATCCAGGGATTCTCCCTGCCCTGATGCTCCTGAGATCATAGTTACAGTCAGGAGCAGAACAGTGAGAAGGAGAGTTAATTTTAATCCGCTCATGGGATTAGGAGTATATCACAGGGTGAGGGTATTCGCTACTTTTTGAAGGAATTCCTGTCCTTCCGGGGTGATTTGAAAATAGTCTGCTACCCAGAGGATCTGCCCGGCGCCGCTTGAGCTTTCCTCTCTGAATTCTTCCCTTTGGTCCTTATAGTTGTATTCTGTCAGCAAAGTTTGATTCTCCATTTTTTGATTCTCCCTTAACTATTACTAAGCAAGAGTTGTGCCATACTTTTTTTAATAAGGAGAATATGGTGTAAATCATTATCATGGAAAGTTATATCTTTTGATTATGGTTGTTTTAGAGAGTCGCCGGATCGGGGGCGAGGACCGGAATTGGATAGTCCTCTACCCGTATCGGGTAATTCCCTTCCCGGGAAATAAACTCATAGTATTCAATTCATCTTAAGGTTGTACTCCCGGACACATTTGATTACCGCCTCCGAAGTTTCAGAGAACTTGATTCCCCTGGTCTGTATCAATGATGTATCTAAACGGGCATCCCGGTCTTTCCGGGCATATTTTATCTCATCCTTGATAATCAGTTCCTCAATTCGATGTTCCAGGCCCAGTTCTTTCATGATAAGGCAGACAATATCGTATCGGCTTTGATCATTTTTAGAACCCACATGGTAGGTTCCGGAAGGGAGATCCATGATTGTATCAAACTGATCCATCAATTCATTCACATAGGTCAGTCCGCGGTACTCATGAGAGGGAACCCGGATGGATTCACCTTTCATGACGGCCTTAACGGTGTCCCAGAGAACATTGTTCACAACAGGCCGGAATCGTTCAGGAACTCCGAACATCCATGTGAAACGGAGAATCAGCACATCCTCCAGAATGGATTGAATCAGCCCCTCGGCTTCCAGCTTGTTTTTACCGTACATTGTATCGGGAATGGGTGTATTACTCTCCTTGTAGGGACCGCCTTCGGGGTTGCCGTTGAAGACCTGTTCCGTGCTGAGAAAGATCATCCGGGCTCCCGCCTCCTTGCAGGCCTGGGCAATGTTAGCAGCACCGGTCACATTGATGGCATAGCATTTTTCAGGGTGTTCATTGCAGAAATCTGTCAGGGCAATAGCGGCAGCATGTATGACATAGTCGGGTTTGAACAGCCTCAGGGCATCCTGTATTTTGTCTTTTTCATGAATATTCAACTCAGCAACATCTGTAGAGAGAATTTCAAAATTGTGGTGGTGAGCCTCTTTGAATCTTGTACCGATAAATCCGTTTCCTCCGGTGAGCAGGACTCTTTTCATAAACAGTCTCCTAATTTTTTATAATTGAGGAACCGCCTGAATTCACCGGATTGGATCAGACAGGGGCACCTGAAAGAAATATAGGTAAATTATAGCCTGTTTGGGTAAATAAAGATAGATATATTGTCATATGATAGAAAAAAATTATCATATGATGGTTTTGAATGGGCTGCATGCATCCTTTGAAGTGAAGAAATCAGAGAACCTGCTGTGTCCTGGCTATGATATCATTCTGCGTTTCTGCTGAAAGATTGGTAAAAAAGGCGGAATACCCGGCGACCCGGACAATCAGATCCCGGTGCTCTTCAGGATGTTTCTGAGCGGCCAGCAGGGTTTCCCTGTCTACGATATTAAACTGGATGTGCCATCCCTTCAGATCGTCAAAGAAGGCGTGAAGCATGTCGGCCAGTTTTTGTCTGTTTCCTTCAGATTCCAGAACGGCGGGGGTCATTTTCTGGTTGAGGAGGACTCCCCCCAGAATCTGGTCGGTTCTCAGTTTGCTGATGCTCTTCATGACTGCGGTAGGGCCCTTCCTATCGGCACCCGAAGAGGGAGAGGCTCCTTCAGCAAGGGGTTTCCATGCTTTTCTTCCGTCAGGGGTGGCCGGGACTATGGATCCGGCGGGAACATTTCCGGATATGCTGGATGTCCCGGCGTAGTAACGGCAGCCGATGGGTCCGCAACCCTCTCTTATGGTTCTGAAGTGACTGATCTCATCAATAAATGAGTCATAGGCCTCTACCAGAAGATTGTCCACATTCTCATCGTCGTTCCCGAATTTGGGAGCATGGTTCAGAAGAATCTGTCTGATCTTTTCTCCTCCGGAACCCTCAAAATTATTTTCAAGGGCTTCCATCAGTTCTCCGGCGCCGATCCGCTTTTCCTCAAAGACAAGCTTTTTAATCGCTGCAAGGGAGTCTCCCAGGTTGGCAATTCCCACCTGCAGGCCCGATTCAAAGTCGTATTTGCTGCCACCTTCGTGGATTGTCAAACCCCGTTCCAGGCAGGGTTCGGTAAAGGCCGAACAGAGGATATCCGGGGCTTCATCCCGCAGGACCACATCGATGGCTGCGTCAATGGCAATGCCCGCTCTGGCGTAATACCGGACTTGCCTGTCCCAGGCCTCCAGGAGCTGGGAATACTCAGTGAAATCCGTGAGCATCCCTGTCCCTTTGCAGAACTGCCGACCGCTCACAGGATCTGTTCCATCATTGAGAGCTGCCATAAAAACCCGCATAAAGTTCAGGAAGTGTTTTCCTGTACAGCGGTAGCCCCAGCGGCCGGGAACAGCCACCTCAATGCAGCCGATGGCGGAATAATCCCAGGCATCTTCTTCCTCCACACCCCATTCTCTGAAAGAGGGAATCACGATGGAGTCATTGTTAAAGGCGGGCATGCCGAATCCCAGGCGGATCACCTCGATGCACTCTTTTAAAAAGTCATCATTCAGACCGGGATGGAAACGGACAGACAGATTAGGCTGGGTGAGTCTTGTCTCTCCCACAGATTTCAATATGAGAGTGCTCAATTCATTGACGCCATCACTGCCGTCTCTGAGCTGCCCTCCTATGGTCACATTCTGGTATAGAGGTCCCCCCGCAGAAAACCGGGTATGAGACCAGGATCGGATCTTTTTCATGCTCACCAGTTTGAGCCAGGTATTTTCCAGAAGCTCCATAACAAAATCATCGCGCAGGAGGCCCTTTTCTTTATCCGATTTGTAAAAGGGGTAGAGGTACTGGTCCATCCGGCCCAGAGACAGGGAGTGACCATTGCTTTCGATCTGCAGGGTCAACTGCAGGAAGTAGGTCAATTGAAGTGCCTGGTAGAACCCCTGAGGAGGGTTTACAGCGATGTTATGACAATTTGAGGCTATCTGCTTCAACTCTCCGATTCTGTGTTTATCCCGGGAGCTATTGTGAAGAAGCTCTGCCAGGGCGGAAAAGCGGATGATGAATTTCTGGAGGGCTTTCAAGGATATCAAGGTGGCCTTGTAGTACTGGTATTTTTTAATACCCTTAGCACCCATTGTATCGGTTTTCCCCAGCAGCTCTTCTACATGCCGGATGTACCAATCCAGACCTTTCTCCAGAACCTTGGGGAAATGGGCGGCGATGTGGGCATCACCGGAAGTCAGATTCCCTTCGGCCCTGATGATTCCGGTTTCATGAATGGCCAGAAGGTCATCGGTCATCAGGGATCTACCCTTGTCCAGAGTCGTTGATCCCTTCCAGAAGCTGCAGATCTCAAGCAGTTCCGTCTTTGTCATGTCATCAGGGAAAAAGCAGTCGGATGGTCTTTTTTCAAAGTCATCCAATTCTTTGATGATCCATTCTACAGCATACTCCGGGAAAATCGGAGCCGCATAAATCCGGGAGGAGTGGTTTCCCACAATCAACTCTTCCGGTTCAATGCGGATGGTCATCTTCTCCAGGGTCTCTTTCAGGGCGAAGGCCCTCTTCATGATGACCGGTTTGTCTTTATGCATTTTATAGGCTTCCGTATAAAACCGGGCCCTTTCGGTACATATGGTGGGTAGGGAGGATAATATTCTGTCTCTGTAGGCATTGATTCTTTCGGTCATAATGCGCCTCCTATGGTGGCATTCCATCCTCTGGACTCGGCCATCTGGATATAAGGGTGGACTTCTTCGATATCCATAGAATGCAATGGCAAAGAATAGGGGAGTCCCAGGGCTTCGTGTTTTCCGGCTCCCAGAGGGTGATAGGGCATAAAGTCAATGGCCTTCACACTCTTTAATCCTGATACAATATCCAGTATGGATTCTATGGCTTTCCCTTCATGGTTAAAACCATAGATAATGGGAACCCGGATACGAATCGGGACTTCTCGGCTGTCCAGTTTTTTCAGGTTCTCCAGGATCAGATTCAAGTCTCCTCCCGTATGTTCTTTAAAAATAACAGGGTCCCCATGTTTGAGATCACAAAGGAACTCATCTATATAAGGCAGGACCAATTCTATATTTTTCCAGGGGATATGGAGGCAGGTTTCAACAGCTGTCATCAGGCCCTGATTTTTTAATAATTCAGCCGTTTCTTTACAGAGTCCGGGCTGAGAGAGGGGTTCACCTCCGGAAAAAGTCACACCTCCGCCGGAGGCTGAATAAAAGGGCTTGTCCTTTAAGACTTCCCGGGCAATTTCTCCAGGTGTCATCGATTCTCCCGAGACCGTGATAGTTCCGCTGGGGCATAGGGTTTTAAGGGCTTCGACTGACTCCAGAGCCACCAGGTTTGTCCCTTGTTGTCTCAGATCGCCGCAGTCTCCGCAGGAGATGCATCCGCTGTTTCCGATCATAAACTGAGGTTCGTATTTTTTTCCCTCCGGATTGGCGCACCAGGGGCAGTTCAGGGGACAGCCTTTGAAGAAGACGGTTGTTCTGAGACCTGTGCCGTCATGCAGAGAAAAACCCTGAATATTAAAAACAAACCCCATAGCCCCCCCCATCCTGTAATTCTATCAATTTTATCATCGAAAGTCAAAGAACTTTCTATCGAAAGTAAATAATCCCTGAAAATTCCTTAAATTCTCTCAATATAGCTTTCAATTGATGATTTACAGGGGTATTCAGGGAGACCTATAATAAGAGTCATGATTGAAAGACACGAAGAAATATTGAATCTTGTCAGTGAAGGGAAAGAGATCTCAGTCCAGGAGCTCTCGGACCAGCTGGCGGTATCCCTTGTCACGATTCGAAGTGATCTGAGGGTTCTGGAAGAAAATGGTCTTCTTGTCAGGACGAGAGGGGGTGCCGAACTCTCCTCTGAAGATGATATTGCCCGCCGGATGGGCATCAATTACAGCATCAAGCAGAAGATTGCCTCCAAGGCTGTGAGTTTTATCAATGAAGGGGATACGATCTTCCTGGAAGCCGGTTCCTGCATTGCTCTTATGGCCAGGGAGTTGAAAGTCTTCAGCAGCCTCAATGTCTTGACCAATAATGCCTTTGTCGCCAGGCAGATGAAGGATGCTCCGGGTGTCAAGGTTATCCTTCTGGGGGGTGAATTTCAAAAGGACAGTGAAACCATGGTGGGACCCATGATAAGGGAGTATCTCTCCTATTATAACTTCAGCAAAGTTTTTTTGGGGATGGATGGTTTTACCCTGGACCAGGGCGCCATGTGCCGGGATCTGGACCGGGCGGAGGTCATGGCGGAGTTTGTTGCCGCCGGGGAGGATGTCTTTATCCTCTCTGATTCATCTAAATTCGGCATGAAAGGAATTCGAGTCTTTGCAGAGATTCGGGATATTGACCGGATCATCACGGACAGTCATATTTCTGAGACCATGAAAGATTCTCTTTCCCACATGAATGTCTCTGTTTATTGTGTCTCCTAGACAGGTGGGCCTAAAATCATGACCGAGACGAAGATGCAATCGGTATTGTTAAGAATCTTTAACTTGAGAATCTCCCGGATCAACTTATTATGGTATGAAGTTCCAGTGGAAAAATAGGTTTTCTAAATTGAATTGGAACCGGGAGAAAAAAATGAGAGCCTCAAAAAAAAAGGGTTTGTTTGCCTGGTATTTTAACACTAGTCTGTTGTTGAGAATTTTTATCGGTTTAATGCTGGGTGCCATCATAGGGATTGTTTTTGGTCCGTCCGTGGCTGTGGTGCAGCCCCTGGGGAGTATTCTTGTCAATCTTCTCAAGATGATTGTTATGCCTTTGATCCTTACATCACTGGTTGTGGGTGCTGCCAGCATTCAACCTAAGGAGCTGGGCAAAATCGGCATCCGCATCTTTATCTACTATATTGTGACCTCAGCCCTGGCTGTTAGCATTGGACTGATTGCGGCCAATATTTTCAATCCCGGAGCAGGACTGGAACTGGCCGTGAATGCGGATATCGCGGGAAAGGCCCTGAATCAGCCTAAGTTCATGGATACATTCCTGAATATTATTCCTAAAAACCCTTTTGGGGCCCTGTCACAGGGTCAGGTATTACCCATCATTTTCTTTGCCTTAACCTTTGGTATCGGAATCTCTGTAGTTCGCAACTCGGAAGAAGAGAGAATTGCCAAGGCGGGGGAAACTCTGTTTTCTATCTTTGATGGTGCTGCAGAAGTCATGTATGTCATTGTCCGCTGGATTCTGGAATACGCACCCATCGGTGTCTTTGCACTGATCGCTGTTGTGTTCGGTAAGCAGGGCGCCAGTGCCTTTGGTTCACTGGGGCTTGTGACTCTGACAGCCTATGTCGGATTCTTTATTCAGATAGCCCTTGTATACGGATTTTTTCTTGTTGTGAATAAGCTGAGTTATCTGACCTTCTTTAAGGGAGCCCGTGAAGCCATGGTCACCGCCTTTGTCACAAGGAGTTCCAGCGGTACTCTACCCATCACCATGCGTAATATGAATGAGAATCTCGGTGTTCCAAAAAAAATCGCTTCTTTTACACTTCCTTTGGGAGCCACCATTAACATGGATGGTACGGCCATCTATATGGGAGTCTGCGCTCTGTTCATCACTAACGCGGTGGGCATGGATTTGAACTTGACCCAGCAGTTCACCATCATTCTGACGGCTGTTCTTGCCTCTATCGGATCAGCAGGGATACCCGGAGCGGGTGCCATCATGCTGCTGATGGTTCTCAATTCAATAGGAATTACCATTGAGGCCGGTTCTGCCGTTGCTGCCGCCTACGCTATGATTTTGGGAATTGATGCCCTTCTGGATATGGGAAGAACCATTACCAATGTCACCGGCGATATGGTCGGAACAGTTCTGGTCAGTAAGGGTGAGAAGGAACTGGACCTGAGGAAGTGGAAATAGGCTCTACTTTTTATTCCGGGGTTTGGCAAAATCGATATGAAACATCTCGGATAAATCATTGTCTTTTAGTTTGAGAAGTCTTGTACTTTTGACTTTTTGTGCTTTAGCTACCAGGCTGTCCTTTTCTGTGATGATGGCTTTTGAAACAAGTTCTGAAGGAGAGACTCCCCGGAGTGTGAACAGGAGTTCCGGCTGCGCATCCAGTCTGTTACCGACCCCGTAAATAACTGCTGCCAGATGTTTGCAGAATTTTGCGTGGTCAGGACAGCTGCAGTAGGGATGAAACTGCCCGGGAGTGGGGAAGAGTCCTCCTTTTTGATCGGTTAAAACTGCTTCCAGTTCAACAGGGAATTTTCCTGAAAGTAGTTCTGTGAGGGAGGAGATTTTTCCTTCTACGAGTTTTGTAAGACCCTTCCAGCTTGTGTTGCTCAGTGCATCCATCTCAACTTCGCATCGGTAGACGCTGCTGCCGGAACCCAAAACCTGTGCTTTTATTTTCCCCGGGAGTATCTGCAGGTCAATAACACATCCATGCGTGACATAACTGCGGCCGCGGGATAGCCTGTTGGCAAAGTCGGCATAGAGCTCAAGATTGCTGTTCCATGCCCGTCCCCACCAGCTTTTTGCAATTGTTCGGCCTTCGATGGTGACAGGTGAAATCTTTTTTCCTTTTTTAAGCAGGGCGGCAATTTTTTTCCGGGCCTTCTCTTTTTTCTCACCCACAGATTCGCTGCGACCGTAGCCGTAATATCCCCAGCCCATTATATTCCCGCCTTGAGAGAGAATAAATCAATCAGCTCTTTATCATCCATTTCGGTCATAAAAGAAGATTCACCGGTGTTCTCCAGCACCACGTCAGAGAGACCTTTTTTCTCTTCCAGCATCATGGCAATCTTTTCTTCAATGGTTCCTTCTGTAATAAACTTGTGGACCACTACACTTTTTTTCTGTCCAATTCGAAAAGCTCTGTCTGTAGCCTGATTTTCAACGGCCGGTTTCCACCATCTGTCAAAATGAATCACATGATTTGCCGCGGTGAGGTTCAGTCCCGTCCCTCCGGCTTTTATGGACAAAACAAAGAAGGGTACATACTCATCGCTTTGGAACTGATCCACCAGTGTTTTCCGTCTGGCAATGGATGTCGAGCCATGAAGGACAAGCCCTTTTCGCTCGAAAATATCTTCCAGAAAGGTTTCCAGAGGCTCAATAATTTCTTTGAACTGAGTAAAAATGAGGACCTTTTCCCGCTTTTCATAGATGGTCTCACAGATCTCCCGCAAACGTTCAAACTTACCGCTTTCCGCGGGTTTATAGGTCGGATTTCCAAGATACTGATCGGGGTGATTACAAATCTGTTTGAACTTGAGCAGAGATGACAAGACCAGCCCCTTGCGCTTCATCCCCCCTTCAGTATCTTCAAGAGCCTCTTTTAAAAGATCAACCTGTTGCTGATACAGAAGATGTTGTTTTTTACTCAGGCGGGAAAATGAATCCACTTCAATTTTATCGGGAAGGTCGGTGATGACATTTTTATCAGTCTTAAGTCTCCTCAGGATATAGGGACTGATCACCTGGCGCAGCATCCCCAGGTCATCATTTTTTTTAATGAACCTGGAAAATTCCGTTTTATTACCGAGCAATCCCGGGTTGAGAAAGTCGAAGAGGGACCACAAGTCGGATAGACGGTTTTCGATGGGTGTACCCGTCAGAACAATGCGGTTGCAGCTATTCAGCTTCTTGACCGCCCTTGACTGAGCCGACCCGGCATTTTTTATGGCCTGAGCTTCATCGAGAATAATATAATTCCAGGGATAATCCTGAATCCACTGGTATCGTTTAACATATCCATAAGTCGTAATGATCATATCCCACTTCGATACTTGATAGGCTGAGGTATTCTTATCAAGAATCTCTTTCCCTCCACCGGGATGAGCGATGATGAATTTTATCTTAGGGGCAAATTTCTCAAGCTCCGAGGCCCAGTTATGAATAAGGGAGGCTGGTAATACCAAAAGGCTTGTGGTGTATTTTTTTTTCTTACGGAGACTGTTCATAAGAGCCAGAATCTGGATGGTTTTACCCAGTCCCATGTCATCGGCAAGACAGGCTCCCAAATGCAGTGAGTCCAACAGGGTGAGCCAGTTTAAGCCCTCCTGCTGGTAGGGCCTCAATTCGGCTCTGAAATCTTTTGCAATTCTGGATTCTTTAATCAGCTCAGGGTTCTGCATCTTCTTCATAATGCCGGAGAACCAGTCTCCAATGCCGACCTCAACGTTCTCATCGGAGAGGATATCAGAAAATGAGTGCCCCTGTCGGCTCATCAGCATCCTGAGAGCATCACTGAGAGCAATATCCTCATCAGCCAGAAGATCAGTTGCTTTTCCCCAGTTTTCAAGGCTCTGAGAGAGCTTCTCTCTGTCGACAACGACCCATTTACCCTTGATCAGTGCCAGTCCTTCTGATTGTTTGAGAATCTCCTGTGCCTCGGCAGCTGTTAGTTCTACATCTCCTATTTTTATGGCCGCTCTAAAATCAACCAGAGATTCAAGACCCAGGAAAGAGGTCTGTTTCGTCTCTCCAAATGAGATGGATAAAGAGGCAGATTTTTTACCTCTGCGCCACCAGTTGGGGATCCGGCAGAGTATTCCGGCCTTTTCATAGAGAGGAATTTCCTTGAGAAATTGAAAGGTTTCTTCCGGGGTGAAGTGAAGAGGATAAAAGAGTTCTCCAGAATCAAGCAGATCTTTTAGAAACGCACTCTGTTTTGCGGCATTTGATACAGTGGATAACAATTCAAGCAATCTGTTCTGATCATTTTGAAATTCAGACAAGGCATATTGCAGTGGACGGTGCTGTGCCTGTTTTTTCTTGTTCAGCCCCACTGAATATGTGGCCATAAAGGCAAAAGAGGAGCTTTCTGATTTCTGTTCAACCAGATGGAAATATATTTTACCCACCAGATGTACATCGGGTGAATAGTTTAAAAAGAAACTTGCTACAGAACCCTGGTGTTTCTTTATTTCTGTCTGGAAAAAGTCATTTAATAGGATCCAGTGATAATTGAGGCAGTCGCTGTTTAAATATTCGAAGCCCCGAAAATAGGGGGCTCTGACGCATAGTTCCTGAAGAAGGGATTGTTCTGCCGCTACAGTTTGTTTTTCCCGTAATTCCTCCAGAGATTCGCTCAAACGGAGGGTTTCTGTAAATAATCTGGCAAAGCTCTTCCAGAATTCGAGATTGGCTGAGAGCTTTTTATCATCCGACACAAATGCCAGTTGAAAAAGAGCCTGATAAGGGGAGCTTGAAAAATCTTCTTTGAGAGTATCATGAACCTTGGCAATATTTTCCGAACAGTCCTTATTGCTCTTTATCCATTCAATTTTTAAGTGATAGTTCTGAAGAAGAACAATCTCGGGATTCTCATTAATCATCAATTGCCCCTCAAATCAGTTCACAACTGAGATTATTTTAAGGGGTGATTCCTGTTTGAGCAATACTAATAATTTAGTGCAACTAATCAGCAATTCCCTAATGCTTAGTTGCAAACCGTCAATCACACACAGTCATCATCGTAGAATCGAGGAGTTTCCGGTCCCTGCTTGATGCTGCGCGTCTCACATCAAGCGTGCTGAGTCCCTCCAAGCCCTCCTCCATTGCTAAAA
>NZ_JAQIBL010000317.1 GCF_027859075.1 Oceanispirochaeta sp.
CGCCCGGGAAACTCCCATCTATGGAATGGGGACAGCCTGGCATTTGAAGACTGCCTCTCCCCGGAGTGAAGCCGCCAATTTTCTTTTAAACATCGATGACATCACTCCCTGGGATGTGGATCATCCTGTTCTATATACCATAAAAATGACACTGCTGAGCCCTGATGGGAGGGTGCTGGATGCCCAGAATCTCAGGATCGGTTTCAGAACCATCTGTATCGAAGACAATGTGATCAAGCTCAACGGTCAAAGGGTTGTTTTCCGAGGTGTCAACCGGCATGAACACTCCTATGAAGGAGGACGGGTCGTCATCCGGGAACATATGGTCAAAGAGATCAAGCTGATGAAACAGCTCAACTTCAATGCGGTGAGAACTTCTCATTACCCCAACTCCTCCCTCTGGTATGATTTGTGTGACCAATATGGACTCCTGGTTGTCTGTGAGAGCAATCTGGAGACCCATGGAGTGGCTGGACGCATCTCTAATGACCCGGAGTGGGCCGAGGCCATGTTGGAAAGGGCCAGACGGATGGCTCTGGTGCATAAAAATCACACTTCCATCGTTTCCTGGTCTCTGGGGAATGAGTCGGGTTATGGAGCCGGCCATGCCGGCATGGCCGGGTGGCTGCGGGAGTATGACAAGTCCCGGCTGGTTCAGTATGAGAATAATGACCCGGGTCCTCTGGGCAGCGATATAAAATGCTCCATGTACCCCAGTCTGGAAATCATCAGACACATGATCGCAGATAACAGGGACCGCCGTCCCATCGTCCTAGTGGAATATGCCTATCAGATCAGCAATACCACCGGACATTTTGATCAGTTTAGAAAGCTGACTGAGGAGTATGAAATATTTCAGGGAGGCTTTGTCTGGGACTGGATGGATAAATGTCTGCCTGCTTTTACTGAGGATGGAGAAGAATTTTTCGGTTTTGGAGGTGACTTCGGGGAAGATCTGACAGATAGTGTCTGCCCTTTTTACATGTGTGCCAACGGAATGGTACTGCCTGATCTGAAACCGAAACCTTCGGCTCTGGAGATCAAAGAGGGGCAGTCTCCCTTTTTCTTTTCCATGACTCATCAGGAAGGAGGAGTCTTTGTTCTCCATAACAGAAGCCAGAGCCTCAGTCTGGAAGATGTGGAAGTCAAATGGACCCTCCAGCATCTGGACCGCAGTATAGCTTCAGGTACGGCGGAACTGATCAATCCCGAAGGGATAGATACTGAGGGTCTGCTTGAACTGGTGAACGGCTGGGACTTCAGGAAAGAGCCGAAAGCCTTTTTGGAAACAGGGATGAAGGATTATCCTTTTACCCTGGATACATCTTTATGGAGTGATCTTTCTCATGAACTGTATCTGAATCTCTCTGTCCGGATCAAATCTGACCAGTCCTGGGTGGAAGAAGGTTTCGAATTTCATAACCACCAGGTTCAGCTGAAAGGATCGGCTCCTGCTGTTTTCATGTCTATCAGTACGAACACAGAAATGCCTGTTCTCAGGGAACTGGAAAATGGCCTGTCTGTCACGGGAAAGTCTTTTTCTCTTATCATAGATAATCAAGGCCTGATTCAGAACTACAGCCGGGGAGAGAAAGACTACTTCATGGGAGGATCTCCCAATTTCTTCAGAGCTAGAACCGGCCTTCATCTGGAAGACAAATGGTGGGGACCGGTCAATGAACTATGGAAAGCCTTTGATCCAGCCCTGTGGTCCATCAGTGAAAGTCGTTTGGATTGGGCCTATTATCAGAAAGATTCAAAACTACTTATAGAGTCGAAACGGCGTATGGCAGGACCAAAAGGAGATGCGGAAATCAGCACTGTCTGGACGGTGTATTCCGATGGGACTCTGGATCTTTCTATCACATTGGATATCGATTCAGCTTATGAACATCTCCCCCGTGTGGGATGCAGTTTTATCCTGTCTGAGGGATTTGACAATATGGAATGGTTTGGCCGGGGTCCTGGTGAAAGTTATTGTGACAGATCCCTTGCCACAAGGATTGACCGCTTTCAATGCTCAGTGGAAGAGAGTCATTTTCCCTTTATTCCAGTCAGCCATAATGGCAGTCACAGTGATACAAGGGAACTGACTTTGAAACACAGTGATGGACGATTTGTTTGTGTAGAAGGGAGAAACTTCACTTTTACGGCTCATCACAACAGCAGCGAAGAGTATCAATCTGTTCTACATGAGCACGAACTGATCCGTCATAAAGAAGTTTATCTGGATCTGGATATAGCCATGGCCGGGATCGGAGGGGACATGGCCTGGTCTACCCAGCTGGATGAGAAGCATAAGGTCCCTACAGCTGTGTATACTCTTAACCTGAGGTTTGATTTTTCCTGATATATTAAACCCAGCCCCGGCTTCGCAGGTATCCGGCAATCAGAGCCGCAGAGAGAGCAGATACCAGGGTGGTCACCGTGACAATGGCGGCTCCCCGGGATGGACTGTGTCCCTGATTCCGGGCCATCACAAAAAATGATATGGAGCTGGGACAGGCTGCCATTAAAAGCAGCGACCCTGTCATCTCGGGGCTCAGTTTCAAATATATAGCCGCTGCAAAGGCACTCAGGGGCATCACGATCAGTTTCAAAACAGTAATCAGGGATATCTCCAAACGGTCCTGGTGCTCCATTCTGAACTCCAGACTCCCTCCTACGGCGAGTAGTGCCAGGGGAAGGGCCGCCTGGGCGAGGAGACCCAGAGTATTGTTCACCATAACTGGAACTGACAGAGGACTCAGCCATAGGGCGATCCCTATGAGAAGAGCGATCATAACAGGATTTTTTGCCATGGACAGGGCAAACTCTTTAATTGAATCAGCCCGGCTTTTTCCCTGCTCAGCACTCGTTAGCAAGAGGCCCGATGTGAGTATGGACAGGGGCATCAG
>NZ_JAQIBL010000318.1 GCF_027859075.1 Oceanispirochaeta sp.
AGGAAATTTATCGATTGTTTCTTCAATCTGCTTTCGTTTTTCATCTGCATGTTTAATTTCGAGTATTTTTTCAACACCCTCAATCGTAGAGATCGAATTTTTTAACTGCCACTTCCAAACTTTCCATTTTAATAATACTTCATCAGAAACTTCATTATCATTTAACTTATCTCTTATCAGGTTCGTCATTCTTTTCTCCTTGAAAATAAAAAAAAGGCACTCTAATTCTATTAGATTTTTAAATTCCAATAGAATTAGAGTGCCTAAGTTTCGCCATTACGACTCGCATTATAGCATATAATATACTATAGTTCATTGCCCTTTAATTCCTTGAAATTGATTCAAAATAAATAAAAGACCCGGAACAGACCACAGTTCTAAAATAAATATTTTTCATACAGGTTTTCATCATTTGAGTATCCGTGCATTGGAACTCCGATTGTTTGAATTGACACTGCTGTGCATCGTCAACCTCACAAATCGAATACTGGCTTGTATTACTTCACATTACCGGTGCAGTTCGTATAGTAGCATATTTTAATATCTTAGTACACTGTATGGGTCCAAAGGCCCTACCCCATACTCTATAAATGGTAAGATATATGTGATTTCAGCATTCCATGGGAGGGAAGGTTACTATGATATTAAGTGTGAGCAGACGGACAGATATTCCTGCATTCTATGGAGAATGGTTCATAAACCGCCTGACAACAGCTGAAGTAATGGTTCGCAATCCTATGAATGCCAGACAAGTCACGGTTATTCCATTGTCACCTGAGAATGTGGACTGTATCGTCTTCTGGACCAAGAATCCCTCAGATTTTCTTCAATATTTGGATCAAATCGATTCCCTGGGGTACAAATACTATTTCTTATTCACCCTCAATTCCTATGACAAGGGAATCGAAGAGAATGTGGATTACAAAAAGAAGATCATCCAGACCTTTCAACAACTCTCAAACAGAATCGGACCTGAAAGAGTGATCTGGCGATATGATCCCATCATCCTCAGTTCCCGATATGATCTGGCCTATCATTCAAAGGGATATGAGTATCTGGCGAAGACCCTGGCAGGGTATACTCAGGAATGTGTCATCAGTTTTCTGGATCAGTATAAAAAAATCGAAAGTAATATGAGACGTCTGGATGTCATGACCCCCGAGTTCTCTGACATAGAAATCATAGCCGATAGACTAAGCTCCATTTCCCGTCAATATGGTATGAGGATGTCCAGCTGTGCTCATAAATTTGATTTATCCCGGTACAATATATCTCATAGCAAATGCATCGATGATGATCTTATTGAAAAAGTCACCGGCAGAAAGATAAGAGTGAAGAAAGACCCTTCCCAGCGGGAGGTATGCGGCTGTGTGGAAAGCCGGGACATCGGATCATACAATACATGTCAGCATTTTTGCCGGTACTGTTATGCAAACTGCGGTAGAGACGCCGTGAGAAAGAATATTGAACAGTATGATCCCCACTCTCCCCTCTTATGTGACAGATTGAAGGGAGATGAAGTGATTTCAAAATATAGGAAATCAAAGTCACTTATCGTGGAAAATGAAAATCAGCAGGAGCTTATGTGAAAGCCTTTAGAAACAGAATCACCATAGTAAACAATAATGATTTTTTTTGCCGTAATTTCCTCTTCGAACCAGTACTGATGATAGAAAGATGTCCACTAATAATATTATTGTTATATACAGCTTTATATGGCAAGTTATATTTGATTGCTGTTGTTCTCAATGCCTCCTGGTGGGAGGCAAGACTTTAAGGACTTGAAAAGTTGAATACCAAAGGGAGAAGATGCGATGGAAAAGATACGCTTTGCAATAGTGGGCTCGGGTTGGCGGTCAAAGTTTTTTTTACGGATTGCTGCCGCCCATCAGGATCAGTTTGAAGTCTGTTCCATGCTGGTCAGATCAGAAGAGAAAAAGCGGCTATTCCGGGAAGACTTCGGAATGGTATGCACCACATCCAAAGAGGATCTATTATCCACCAGGCCTCAATTCGTTGTCATTGCCGTCGGGAACTCCGATATCTGCAAGGTCTCGCTGGAGTATCTTGATCGGGGGATTCCCGTGCTTGCCGAAACACCGGCGGGCATATCTGTGGAGGAATTAAACGCCTTATGGAAGGCGCAGACACAGAAGGGAGGAAAACTCCAAATAGCCGAACAGTATCAATTTTATCCCCGCTACTCTGAGATTATCAGAGAATGCAGGACACTGGGAGACAGGCAGAATGTGTTTATCTCCTGTGTCCATGGCTATCACAGTGCCAGCCTGGCCCGTCTGCTACTGGGTCTGCAGAATGAACAGTTCACTGTATTTGGAAAATCCTACTCCTATCCCATCACTGAGACAGATTCAAGAGAAGGAATCATCACTGACGGAAGAGTCGCCGAGAAGGAGACAAGTATCCTGACAATCGAGTTTGAGAATGGCAAAAATGTCTTCTATAATTTCAGCGGCGTCCAGTATCACTCATTGATTCGGACAAGGCATCTGATGATTCAGGGCTCCCGAGGGGAGATAGACGACTTAACAATTCGATATCTGGATGATCAACAGAAGGCCGTCACGAGAAAGATTACATACCAACGGGACCCCTTTCTTCCAGAGGATGAGACAGCCATCAGGAAATGTCTTATCGGGATGAAAGATTACATAGACAGAGGCATCGAGTTCTACCCCCTCTCTGCCGCCCTTCAGGATGCCTATATTTCAATCCTCATGGATGAGGCTGTCCAGACGGGAACAAGAGTACAATCCCGAAAACAGAGTTGGCAGGAACCTGCTCTGTAAGGATATTGACACTTAACATTACAAACTTTTATGGGAGAAAATTTTTATGAACATACTGGGTATCTCTGGAAGTCCGCATATCAATGGAAATACGGCCTATTCTGTTCAATACGCATTAGATCAGCTGACTGATTCAAAAATTGTCACAAAATATATTTCTTTGGCAAACAAGACGATTAATCCCTGTCAGGGTTGTTTTAGTTGTGCAAAGAACAGTAGATGCGAATTATCTGATGACATGGATGAAATTTATGAAATAATCAGATGGTGTGATGCCATTGTAATCGGTTCACCTGTTTATATGGGAATGGTCTCGGGTCATGTAAAAGTCTTTATGGATAGATGTGTTGCCTTCAGATCCAATAGAGACAAATCCTATGAATTATCCGGAAAGATGGGATGCGGGATTGCCTGCGGTGGATTTAGAAATGGTGGTCAGGAGACAACATTGCAGAATATTCATACATTTTTATTACAACAGAATATCAAGGTCATCAGCGACGGTTTTCCCTATTGTCATGCCGGCGGTACAATTGTAGGCAATGCCGAAACCGATGACATTGGACTGCAGACCATAAAGAATTTAATGACCAACCTGATAAGAATGAATCCTGTATAAAATGATGAAAAGATAGATGTAAAGGGAAACGCCCAGCCAGGTGTTAGTTCTCATTATTGCAATTCCGGGGAATTCTGTGTTTCATTTATACAACAGCTACAGTATTTGACAACCTCTTTAAATTTATATGCAACATTTGTGCAGAGCTTAGTGATACTGGTGGTTCTTGTAATAATCCACCCACTGAGAAATCCTATATTCCATGAATGATTGTCGGCATGAAGAACGTCAATTGAACAGTGAGGCCATATTATCAGGATTGTTTTCCAAAATGGAGTCTGCATGATTCATTCCAATACTTCTGCCAATCCGTATATGAGAAGAGAATCAGTCTGAGACAGATACTGGATTTTAATCCAGTCATCTGAGCGGATAACATTGGATATTCTAAACTCATCCATTGTATGAAGAAGACTCTCTTCCAAAACAGCGCCAGAATAACCCAGGTAAAAATCATCGGGAGCATCTGAATTTATGGTCCCTGCTCCATTGCTGACGATTATAGAGCCAACATACTGATTTCCATCTTTATAACTCAGTAGAGTTGTCGCTACGGTCTGTGCTCCATCCCAGGTGATTGCCAGAAAAACCCAGTGACTTGCAGTTAACAGGCCTTCCTCCTCTTCATAAGAAATAGGGGATATGATTATGCTTTTGGCGTATTCCAATTTGACATGGGAATCTGAAGAGTTACCATAGACCCTCAATGCTCCCTTTGAGAAGAGATTGTCTCCCGAAACACCGGTATTGAAAAACCAGCCGGTATAGGTCACCGGCCCGAGATTACTGATAGCCGGCGTTGTCGTTACGGCAATTCGATCCGGACCATTGTCAAAAGATGCTCCGTCACCGATAAAACCAGGGATTGAGGTAGGATTTGTCGGAGGATTGGACAATCCATGATGGCCCTTACCCGAGCTGTCTGTGTACTGGGGGGAGGGTGCATTCAGATGCCATACGGCCTGATAGTCGGAATTCCATACCTGAGAAGAATCTAGCAACCCTGTTTCTGTATCATTGCCGTAATACATCCATATTCCAGTGCTGCCTCCAGCGGGAAGGCTGGGAATCTTCACCCAGAGTATGGTCTCCCCTCCAGAATTCCAGGTATCATCAATCTCATAGGCATATTCACTCAAAAGATCAGATGAAAAGAAAGCCAGATCGGATCCGTCAGTCTTCAATTGACCGTAATTTATTCGGGAAGAATTAAGAACAACCATAATAGGAAAGTCAGACAGAGTCTCTGTTGAGCTGGCATGATTGATCGTGAGCTTTTTCCTGTTTCTCCAGCCTTCGCCCGTAAGGGGTGTCTGGATTGGAGCATCAGTATCTAAAGGTGAATCTGACAAAGCCGCATCCACCTGATTAAGAAGATCCCAGGCTCCAGGATCAGAACACGCAGCCAGGAGGATAAACACTACTAAAAAGAATACATAATGTAGAAAAATTTTAAACAATATGAAATCCCACCTGATTATAATATAATAAAAATATGAAATATATTACAACTAAATTAGTAATCCTTAAAAAAATTGAATAAAAAATTATATCTTTTATGTATTATATCTCTAGTCATTCTCAAAACAATTGAAGCGGCACCGAGTGATGATGGAAAAAATCTCCACCATGCCATAGGGCTGGAGTTGGGGTTTCTTAAAGAATTGAATAATGATTCACCTTATGGGATTCCAGCCGGTATCGGTCTTTTTTATCAGTTTACCGGTCCTCCCCGTTTCCCTGTACTCCTGGGAGTAGATGTGAACAGTTATGGGTTTCCTCCCTTAGACGATGGATATGAGACCTCTCTGATGCTTGTTCCGAGTCTCTCAATTGGCTATGGATATCAAGTTTCACTTCATAGGGAAGCATCTATCGGTATTTTTCCTGTATTGAAATATGGTCAGTATATTCGCCGTTTTACCTATGAGGGAAAGGATTATCAGGGGTCGCGTCCTGTTTTGTCAGGAGGAGTGGAATTCATACTGTTTTCAGAAATGAAAATTCTCTTTTCTTTTGGTTTTTTTTATACACTCTATCTGGATGATCAACCAATCAATTTCCTTGCTTACAGGAACAGAACCGGTTATGTTTTTTAGTGTGTTAAATAAAAATGTATTTATATTTATTGTCATATATCTGCTTCATATAAGCTCATTATATGCGGAGACAGCCCTCTTCATACTGACCATGCCTCCAGGAGCAGTGGTAGAAGTTGATGGACTATCCCATGGTACTAGCCCTCTCCTGATTAAAGGCATGGAAAAGGGGGATCATTCTCTCAATTTTATTCTTGAGGGGTATGAGGACATGTCACGGACAATAGAACTTGTTTCAGACACCCCACAGGAACTGACCGTTTCTCTGATTTCCCGCTACGTAAATTTGTCAATCCCCGACACTCAACAGGCAGCAGATTCAAAGGAAAAATTAATGTCCATACCCTATGGTCAATACAGCATTATACGGGGAGCAAATGGAATAGAACTGACGCCGAAATACCCCCGACAGGCACTCATCAGCGGATTGAATATCAGCATACCCCTTATGGCAAGTTTCTCTGCGGCACTGACTGTTAACGAGCTGCAGAATCCGCATTACAGCAGGGCGAGCTTATCACCCTTCGTCATTGGGACATACATATTGAATGCTCTTATGGTTGGCCTGGATTCGATCCTCCATATCCATAAAAGCAAATACATTACCCTTGCTGCAGAAAGGATCACAACCGATAAGGAAAATAATAAAAATGCCAGGGAATTGTATGATTCCGCAGGGGAAAAATTACAGTCAGGAGATTTCACTTCTGCTCTTAATGATTATGTAACAATTATCTCAAACTACAGGAACACTATTTTTCATCCCCTTGCCTTATACAAAAGGGGACAAATACATATGATTCTCAGCCGGGAAGACCTGGCGGAAAAAGATTTTTTGACAATTATAAATAAAATGCCTCTGGCAGAGCTCTACGATGGATGTTTTTGGAATCTAGCAGAAATCAGTCTGCATAATTCAGAATTTACACTTGCTCTGACCAGGCTTGACCAAATTCTCAATGTTGACGAGTCTATCACTCCTGAAATTGTTCAGAACAGATACAATGAGATTCTAAAATTACAGAAAGAAAAGAGAAATGCAATAAGTCCGGATACAAATCCAACAGATCCTGTTAATCCTGATGCGTCTTCAGAATCTCCACAAATGAGTCTTGATGAGACAGAAACAAATCAATCAGTTGAGGATCAAAATGCTTTCCCTTCTCTTGAATGAGCAAACTAACGGCTTTATGAATAGGCCACGCTTCTTTATAGGATCGTTTGGAAGTCAGTGCATCAAATACATCAATAACACAGATAATACGGCCTGAGATTGGAATTTCCTCACCAATCAAGCCTTCAGGGTATCCCGATCCGTCATATTTTTCATGATGATACAAGGCAATTTCCGCTCCCTTTACCAGAAATTTACTACTGCAGTCTTTCAGAATATTATAACCACTGACTGTATGGGTTTTTATAACATCGAATTCTTCTACAGAAAGAGCACCCGGCTTTAACAGAATATTATCAGGTATCGCCAGTTTCCCCAGATCATGAAGAGCCGAAACCTGAAGGTAGAGAGACTGTGTCTCTTCATCATGCCCGAGAAGTCTTGAAAAAAGAGCCGCCATTTCTGCGACACGGACCGTATGAGCCCTCGTTTCGGGGTCCCTGTATTCTGCAGCAAGACTGAGAGTATTCAGAGCTTCAAACTCTCTCAGAATGACTTCATGTTTTGAATCTTCTTCGGCCTGTATCACTAATTGTAATCGTTTATACATATGATTCAATGATGAAGTCATATTGTTGAACTCATATGCCAGCAGTCCGATTTCATCAGAATATTCAACACTTACTTTTTCTTCAAAGTTCCGTGTTCTTGCTATAGATTGGATTCCTTTTGTTATACGTTCCAGAGGATTCAGGAGTGTCCGAAGAAAGAGAGAGACAATGATTGAAGCCATACAAATGATAATAAAAATCAACCAGTTTTCTATGGTTGCCAGCTTCCCGATTTCAGTATAAAAAGCACTTTTCCTTTCTAAAATGAAAAATTGCCATTCCATAGAGGGAAATGAAAAGGTTCGGCCAATCCATTGTTCTCCCTGGAGAGACAAATCTATCCACTGAGATTTTCCCGCATCAGTGGCACGATTGAGCGCTGTAGATTCCTCTGGCTGCAGGTCCAAATCAGAACTTGAAAACAATAAATTATATTTATTATCAAAAAATAGAATGATTTCATCATCGGAATGAATGAGGTCCATCATATATAAGGAGATAGATTGAATACTGGCCTGAATATATATTTCTTCTTCCAGAAATTGATTCTCATCAAGAATCTGCCATTGTCCAATTATGTATTTTTCGAGTTGATCACTCTTATAAAGAGTAAATTCATTTCCATTATTTTCTATGGCTTTATAAAAAAACCAATAGGCAATTTGATTACTGACAATGAGGGAGATCACTAAAATAGGAATAATGATGAGAAGTATCTTAAACCTGAGACTTAATCCATTTTTTTTAAATTTTTCTTCAATCAACGAAACCTCACTTTGTAAGGGAAGTAGAAATCAATTATACTGAATGAATAGGAATTATCCAATTGGCTCTCCAAATTAAAAAAACAGTCATTAAAGAACTTGAACAGGAACTGATCAGTACCTCAAATGAACCTGAAAGGCCGAAATTCCTTCCCAACCATTCCGGTGTCGGTCTGCCTGTATTAATCTGGATATTTACAGCAATTATTCTTCTTCTTTTTTATATCATAGGTGGTTATATAATAAACAATTCTCAATTAAACAAAACTGGTCCAGTGGAAATAACCCCTCAAAGGAATGACTCTCTCCTAAATACATTTAGAAATGAAGCTGAAAATACGATTACGCAGAAAACTGAAGAAGTCTCTTTCTACAAACAGAAAGTCAGTGATTATGATAGAACAATAAACTATCTGCAGAGCCTGATATCAGGCCAGAATAATAGTCTTATGGACTCTGAAAATGAAGGACTTTCAGAATTTAAGGCTTTGACTAAAGATGAAATACAACAGGAAATTCTGAAAATAACGAAGGATAAGCAGATTGCTCAAGAGCAGATAGATAAAACGAAAAATGAAATAGTTCTTTTAAATAATTCAATAAATAATGATGAGTCGTCCAAAGCATTAAAAAAATTAACTCAATATCAGAGTCTGCAACAACGGGAAACTATTCTGACAAATCAAATAGTTGGATTGTATAGCCTGGTAATAGAGAGTATTCAATATGGAAATTATGAAAACGCCCGACTCGGTCTGCAATCGTTAGAGACCATTCTGAAAGGAAATTTTTCTGATGGTTTGAATCAATCTATAAAACAGGAAACTCTGTATCTGGATATCGCAGATTTAATGAAAGATTACATCCTGTTAAAAAACAACGGGGATGAGGTCATAGTTGATCAAATATCCGGTAGCTTATCAGAAGCAGAGAGACTGATCAAAAATGCTCACAACCAGACTCTGCTTGGAAACAATGGAACAGCAATTGAATATTATAGAAAAGGACTGGCTTTAATCCCTTTTATGGACCTGGCCGCTGAAGAAATCAGAAAGTTTGAACAGCTGAAATTGGAGCAGCCGAAGGTTGAAACAGAAGAAAAGCCAATCATTGAAAATCCGACTCCCCCGAAACCTGAGGTTTATGCCATAACTCAGGTTCCGATATCTGAAAAGTTTCTACTTGGCGTTGTCCAATCCTTAGAAGATGCTCAGATCGTTGTCAAACTTTTGACTAAGGAAAAGGTTTCAAATGGAGATAAGTTTATAATCAAGAATCTTGATCTGAATGGATCCGAAACCATAGTCGCACAGGGAACCATTGAATCGGTCAGTGATTCAACTGCCACTGGAATCATAACAGCAAGGAAAGAACGATATGTTTTCAGAATTTCAAAAGACCTGGTATTCATGATATCAAGCTCTTAAGTCTGATTAGCCGAAAAATCAGAACAGCCGGCACAATCCTGATTTTCCTTGTGTTTCTATCATGACGATGTATAATAAGTACACTCAAATGAGAGTCATAAGGTATCCATGAAAAATCTTCCGAAACTAAAAAACACAATACGACTCCTGCTGCTGATCTTTCTGACCCTATCCTTTGGAAATTCATGCAAAGGTTCAAAAGAAAAGAAAAATACTCTGCCCGAACAGGCGGGTATCATTCTCGGTTTTTCTCAAATAGGGGAAGAAAGTGCCTGGAGAAAATGCAACACCCGGTCGGTCAAGGAAGCGGCACTGGAAAGTGGTGTCCAATTGGTATTTGCCAATGCCGAGCAAAAGCAGGAAAATCAGATTAAGGCGATTCGTTCTTTTATTGCCTATCTGGTGGATGTGATAGCCTTTGTTCCGATTGTAGCCGATGGCTGGGATAACGTACTCCGGGAAGCCAAAGATGCGGGCATTCCTGTGCTGATTACCGACAGGAAAATAAATACGGCAGATAACAGCCTTTATGCTGGTTTTATCGGTACAGACAGTCTGGAAGAAGGAAGAAACGCAGCCCTCTTTCTTATTAAGAAGTTTGGCATTAAGCCGGGAGAGTCGGGGAAAGAGTTTAAACCCATCAATATAGTAGAATTATCAGGAACAGAAGGATCTTCTGTTGCCACAGGAAGAGCCGCTGGTTTTCGTGAGGTTTTAGACGAATATCCTCAATTTAACATTATTCATAGCGAATCGGGAGATTTCCTTCGCTCCAAAGGCTATGAGCTGATGCATTCCATTCTTGGGAAATACAAAAATATTGATGTTGTCTTTTCTCACAATGATGGAATGACCCTGGGGATCATCGATGCCATGACTGAAAAGGGGATCAAACCGGGCAAAGATATTGTCATTGTCACAATAGATGCCGAGCAGGCGGCCATTGATGCTCTTCGTCTGGGAAAAGTGAATTTTGTCATAGAGTGCAATCCGAAAATGGGGCCGGAAATCATGGATCTGGTGCAGAGACTGGTAGCAGGAGAGAGAATTCCCCGTCTCCAGCATGTGGATGAACAGGTTTTTTACGAAACCGATGATCTTTCTATTCTAGAACCCCGCGGGTATTAACTTGCATAAGATATTCTCGAGATTCGAAGGAATCTTTTCGGTATTAAACGGATACAGCATCCGGCAGAAAATTAGAATATCCTATCTCATCATCATCGGATTAATGATAATCCCGCCGATTATCAATATCGCTTCCTTTCTGTTTCAAATCGTACGTTACGATCAGATCATTACCAATGTAAGCAAAACAAACAGTCTGAACCAGAGTGTAAAAACGGATGTTTCTGATGAAATCTGGGACATTGTTGCCGGTAACAAGAAATTCAACCAGGGAAATCAATACGAAGTCATAGATTCCATCAATGCCAGCCTTAAAGAAATCATGCGGACCACCGCTGTCACCAAAAACAGACAGATGCTGGAGGTGGCCGGCCGGGCCGTAGATACTCTGAAGCGGAATGTCGACCGCCTGGGAACTCAGATGGAAGACCGGTCACCCGTCAGTGAAAACGAAAAAATACTGGATGAAATCCGCGGTGTCTCCGCACTGGTCTCGGATATTCTTCAGGATTTTATTGTGCTTGAAATTGAATCGGCAACCCGGACCAATGAAAGTATTAAAAGAACGGCCATGATTCTGATGGCCCTGCAGATCCTCATCCTTTTAATCGTGACCGCTTTCGTGATCCTCGCCCAGCGCTCTGTTTCGGAAAGCATCAATAGACCCATCAAGGTGCTTGAAGAACTGTCTGCAAAGATTGCAGAAGGAAACCTCTCGGCCCGGGCCGATCTTCCCCATGTAACGGAACTTGATAACCTGACCGAGAATTTGAATATTATGGCGGCTAAAATACAGGAGTTAATTGCCGCCAATATAGAGGAACAGCAGAATTTGCAAAAGTCGGAAATGAAGGCCTTACAGGCACAGATAACGCCGCATTTTCTTTACAATACCTTCGACACCATCATCTGGCTTGCCGAAGGGCAGAAGAATGAACAGGTTATCGATATAACCCGGGCCTTTTCAAATTTCTTCAGAATTTCCCTCAACCGCGGTAAAGACTGGCTGACTGTAGAAGAAGAGTTTGAACATATTCAAAGTTACCTCACAATACAGAAAATTCGGTACAGAGATATTCTGGATTACAAGATCGACTTTCAAAAGGAGATGGCTGAAAAACCGGTCCTGAAGTTACTTTTACAACCCCTGGTGGAAAACGCTTTGTATCATGGTATAAAAAATAAACGGGGCCGCGGGTTCCTGTCTGTCCGGGGTTGGAAAGAAGAGGGATTTTTATGTTTTTCTGTGGAGGATAACGGTATCGGCATGACAGAAGAGCATTTAAAAGAGATTACCCAGCAGATTGATGGAGTCGTAGATCCAGCCTCACTCAGTAATGTCTATGGATTGTATAATGTGAACAGAAGGCTTGAACTGTATTACAACCGGAATACAAAATTGGAAATCCTGAGTCATTACAAAAAAGGAACCACCGTATCATTCAGGGTTCCAGAGGTTGAAGTCAATGTATAAGGTTTTTCTGGTAGAAGATGAAATCGTGGTCCGTGAGGGTATACGAAACAGCATTCAGTGGGACCAGACTCAATATGTCCTGTCGGGGGAAGCGGCCGATGGGGAAATGGCTCTCTCCATAATGAAAGACATAAAACCGGATATCCTGGTCACTGATATAAAAACACCCTTTATGGATGGACTCACCCTATCAAGGATCATTAAAAAAATACTGCCCTGGGTTAAAATCATTATCATATCCGGCCATGATGAATTTAAGTATGCCCGGGAAGCCATTTCAATCGGTGTGGAAGAATACCTGTTAAAACCGGTCTCCGCCTCAGATCTTATGGCGTCTCTGGATAAGGTCACCCGGATCATAGAACAGGAAAAGGCAAACCTGACGAGTCTTGAAAATCTTAAAAAGCAGGTTCACTCCCATTCGGATATTCTGAGGGATCGCTGGCTTTGTGATTTGGTAACGGGAATTGTAAAATCCGAAGATGCCATTGAAAAAGCAAATGAAATGAATATTGATCTCATTGCACACAACTATCTAATAGAAATCATTGCATTGAAGACTTCCGCCGAGACCTCTTCTGAACTGATCACGGTGAGATTGAAAATCAATGCCCTCCTTGAAAGTCATCCCGATGTCATCTGCTTTTCACGGAGCAGAGAGACAATCATACTCATTCTAAGGAATATATCCCATGAACCACTGGAAGAGACAGCCTACACTCTGGGTCAGGCCATAAAATATGAAGTTGAAAGAACGACCAGTTGTGTTGTCTCCATTGGTATCGGTTCCGTTGTTGAGCGTATCGGCGGTATCTCCCAATCCTTCGCAGACGCAGAGCAGAGTCTCAAATACGTGGCAAGAACCGGCCAGAAACTGATTATCGGAATAAAAGACCTGGACTCGTTTTCGGAAATAGATTTTCTCCGTCTGGATGGTGATCCCATAGCAGAACGGATGCGATACGCCAGGCGGGTCGATATTGATGACATAATTACCCATTATATAGAACTGATAGGTGATCAGACGATCCAGTCGACCATGTTCAGTTATTATCTGCTGGGAGATCTGATCATTGCTGCGTCAAAGATCATACAGGAGCTGGGTGGCGAGATCCAGGATGTGATTCCCTCACTGTCGCAAAAAGCAAAACTGGCAGAAATTGGCGGCTCTAAAGAGATGTTTTGCAATGAAGGGCGGATGATACTCGAAAAAGTAATTGAATTCCGGGAGTCCAGGGTAACCGGCAAGTATCATTCAATGATTCAGAAAGCTAAAACCTATATTGACAATCATTTTGCCGACCAGGATATATCACTCCATTCAGTGGCTTCTGAAGTGAGTGTCAGTCCAAATCATTTCAGTACAATATTTTCACAGAAAACAGGGGAAACCTTTATTGAGTATCTCACTCATGTGCGTATCTCACGATCAAAACATCTTTTACTGACAACAAAAATGAGAAGCGCCGACATTGCCTATGAATCAGGCTTTGGAGACCCCCATTATTTTAGTTTTATCTTTAAAAAAAATACTGGCAGGACTCCCCGTGATTTTAGATCCGCCAGAGACCAGAAAATTTAACGGATAAAAACACACCTTTCCCGTAAAAAATCTTCCACTTATAGAAATTGAAGCTCCTCCCCCTCCCATCATGTAGAAAAATGAACAAAACTCCGTAATTTATCTCATGTACTTGTGGATACGGGGGGCTTAAGATCTACTCACGGTGCATAAGGGATCCTGCATTGAGTTCATTATTTATGATCCTGTTTCAATCTGCTTTCCTGCCTGTCTTCTGATTATAAATGAACACTAAAATCTATAATGCATATGAATTTCATATGGTGTAATCCGACCTTTTCCATACCGGCTTGTGCCGGGCGAGAGAATGTGTCGTAAAAAAATATAGGAGTGTTTTATGAAAAAAGGATTACTATTTTTGTTCATAGTATCGATGGCAATGTCTGCCTATGCCAATGGGACTTCAGATGCCCCTGCAGCCGCAGCGGATGGAGAAAAAAAGTGGGTCGTTGGTTTTTCACAAATCGGTTCTGAGAGTGAATGGCGAACTGCCAATACAATTTCAGTTCAGAATACTTTCAATGATGATCCCAGTTTTATCTTGATTTACTCTGATGCACAGCAGTAACAGGAAAATCAGATCAAAGCCTTGCGCACATTTGTTGCCCGAAAAGTGGATTGTATTCTATTCACAGCTCTGGTAGAAACCGGATATGGCCCTGTTCTCCAGGAAGCACAGGATGCAGGAATTCCTGTTATTATGATCGACCGTGATGTTCAGGAAGCCGACCGTCACCTGAGACTGACTATCATGGGTTCAAACTTTGTTGAAGAGGGTGAGAAAGCTGGAAAATGGCTTGCTGACTATCTGAAAGCACAGGGTATCGACGATGGTACAAAACCCATCAATATTGTTGAACTCCAGGGAACCACCGGTTCAGCTCCTGCTATCGACAGAAAAACCGGTTTTGCCAATGCTATGAAAGATCATCCAAACTGGGAAATTACCCGTTCACAGACAGGAAACTTTACGACTTCTGAAGGTAAAGCCGTTATGGAAGCTTTCTTGAAAGCTGATAAGGGTATTCAGGTTCTGTATGCTCATAATGATGGTATGGCTCTTGGTGCCATTCAGGCAATCAAAGAAGCCGGTTTAAAACCTGGTAAAGACATCATCATTGTTGGTGTTGATGCAGTCAAAGGTGCCTTTGAAGCCATGGTTGCCGGAGAAATGAATGCCTCCATCGAGTGCAGCCCCCTCCTCGGCCCTCAAGCCGTTCAGGCTGTTCGTGATCTTCGTGATGGAAAAACACTTCCTGGAAGAATCTGGACAAAAGAAGGTATATACGATCAGACGAATGCCGCCGCTGCATTACCAAGCCGGGTATATTAAGATCAGCTCTTGAATATTTGCTGATATGATATTTCACCCCGTCCTGCGGGGTGATTTTTTTCAAAGCTATGTATCCATAGAATAGTACCAGGAGGTATGGGAATGTCCGATCGAACTCCGATCTTGGAGATGAAAAAAATACACAAAGTTTTTCCCGGAGTAATAGCTTTATCTGATGTTGACTTTCGCCTTTTTACAGGAGAAGTCCATGCAGTTATGGGGCAGAACGGAGCAGGAAAATCAACACTGGTCAATGTTTTGACCGGTGTCTACAAACAGGATTCGGGAGAAGTTTTACTGGAAGGGAAACAAATCAAACCGGATTCTCCTCTGGCAGCACAAAAATTGGGAATAAACACCGTTTATCAGGTAGTCAATCTCTGCCTGAATTTAACAGTAGCAGAGAATATTTTTATTGGTAAAGAACCAATGAAATTCGGAATGATCAATGGAAAAGAAATGAACCGGATGGCTCAGGAAGTTCTGTCCCGTTTAAATATAAATATAGATGTCACTCAAATTCTCTCCTCATGCTCCATCGCTCTCCAGCAAATGGTGGCCATTGCCCGTGTCCTCGATTCAACAGCCAGGGTCCTGATACTGGATGAACCAACATCGAGCCTGGATGAAAGTGAAGTGGAACAGCTTTTCAAGGTCATCAGAAAATTACGGGATGAAGGAATGGCGATCCTCTTTATTACCCATTTCCTGGATCAGACCTATCAGATCTCCGATAGAATCACAATTCTGAAAGACGGATTATTTGTGGGAGAATATAAGACCGAAAATCTTCCAAAGCTGGAATTGATCACAAAAATGCTGGGTAAGGAACTCTCGGAATTCAGTTATTCCGCCAAAAATAAATCAACCAAAGACGATTCTTCAGGGAATGAAAATACATTTTACTCAAACGAAAATAATCATCTGCTACAGGTCAAAGATTTGGGCCTTCAGGGTGACATCGCCCCCTTCAGTTTAGAGCTGAACAAGGGTGACGTTCTGGGCCTTGCAGGTCTATTAGGTTCGGGCAGAACCGAAGCGGTAAGGCTTATTTTTGGAATTAATACTCCTGACCAGGGAACCATTTTCATGGATGAAAAAAAATGCAACATAGCCTCCCCTAAACACGCCTTGATGGAAGGCATTGGTTTTTGTTCTGAAGATCGAAAAAATGAAGGCATTTTTGCCGAACTGACGATCCGTGAAAACATTATCCAGGCCCTTCAGGCCAAGCAGGGAATTCTCAATTACATTTCGATAAAACAGCAGCAGGAAATTGCTGATAAATTGATCAAATCATTGGGGATTAAAACACCAAGCTCCAATGTTCCAGTGGGAAAACTCAGTGGTGGAAATCAGCAGAAAGTACTTCTGGCACGCTGGCTGGCAACCAATCCGCAAGTCCTGATTCTCGATGAGCCTACCCGGGGAATCGATGTGGGTGCCAAACTCGAAATCATGGAGCAGATTCTGAATCTTAGTAAAGAAGGATTAGGCGTCATATTCATCTCCTCGGAGTTTGAAGAAATTATCCGCTGCAGCAATAAAATTGCCGTCCTGAAAGACAAAGAAATGATTGCAGATCTTCTGGGTGAGCAAATGACAGAGAACAGTATTATGCGAACAATAGCAGGAGGTAAATAAACATGGTGGATCTGACAGCCTTTACAAAAAAGAAAATTTTCTGGCCTCTTGTTGCTCTGGGAGTCCTGATGCTCTTTAACCTATTTTTTACACCGAATTTCTTTCGTCTCGAAATCAAAGACGGGCATCTCTACGGAAATTTAATTGATATTATTAAGAATGCGGCTCCCATCATGTTGATGGCCATTGGCCTGACCCTGGTTATCGCCACAAAAGGGATCGACATTTCTGTCGGTTCCATTGTAGCGATCTCGGCCGGGGTTGTCGCCATGATGATTGGAAGCGGCACAACACCCCAATTCCCCTTCGCTGTTGCCATAGGGGCGGCTCTTCTCGTTTCGGTTCTGGCAGGGGCGTGGAATGGAATGCTCGTTTCCAGGCTGGGGATGCAGCCGATTATTGCCACCCTGATTCTGCTGGTTGCAGGCCGGGGAATTGCCATGGTCACCACGAACGCGATGATAATCTGGTTGTATGCCAGACCATTTGCCATCATCGGCCAGGGATATTTTCTGGGCCTGCCATTTTCAATTTATATTGTGGCAGTCCTTTTATTCATCACCACAGTTGTAACCCGGCGAACCGCATTGGGTCTTTTCATCGAATCGGTAGGAATCAACCGGACCGCAGCAAGGTTTACAGGAATAAACGCCAAAAACATTCTTCTTGGTGTATATATGTTCAGTGCCTTTGCTGCCGGAATGGCGGGGATTGTTGTCTGTTCCACCGTCATGAGTGCCGATGGAAACAATGCAGGGGATGGATATGAAATGAGTGCCATCCTGGCGGTCGTCCTGGGGGGAACCTCCCTCAATGGCGGAAAGTTTTATCTCTACGGCAGCATGGTGGGAGCCTTGATTGTTCAAACTCTGACAACAACAATCTATGCCTTTGGTGTGCCTCCTGAAATTTCAAAAATCGTGATTGCCGCGGTTGTTATTTGTGTCAGTTTACTTCAATCAAGGAAGTTCCGTTCACTATTTATGCAGATGTTTGGAAAAAGGGCGGTACAGGAATGAAATTGAAAATAAGCATCAATCCGAAAAATATTTCTCTCTTCGTCACCATAGCACTCTTTGTGATTATGTTCGGGGGCGGTTCGATTTTCTTCTATGGGTTCTTCTCATTGCAGAATTTCCTGAACCTGTTTATAGACAATTCATATTTACTGATTCTGGCCGTGGGTATGACTTTTGTTATTATTTCCGGAGGAATTGATTTGTCCGTAGGCTCTGTACTTGCCCTGTCGACCATGATGTCATCCTTTCTGCTGGAGAAAGCACACTGGTCCCCCTTTGCAGTCATACCAATGGTTCTCCTAATTGGGGCCTTATTTGGTTTCTGTATGGGCTATATCATTCATACCTTTGAACTGCCGCCCTTTATCATTACCCTGGCCGGCTTATACCTGGCCCGTGGACTGTGCTATGTCATCAGTATCGATACCATAGGGATTACTGATCCCTTCTGGAAGGGCGCCGCCAATATAAAGATTCCTATGGGGAATAGTTTTATTTCACCCAGTGTCGTCATCGCCCTCTTTGTTGTGCTGGCGGGTTTATTTGTTTCCCGGTCCACAAAATTCGGCCGCACTGTGTTTGCCATCGGGGGAAACGAACATTCAGCCATGCTGATGGGTCTGCCTGTGGCCCGTTCCAAGATAATGATTTACTCCTTAAGCAGCTTTTGTGCCGCCCTGGCTGGAATTGTATTTACCTTTTACACCCTGTCAGGATATGCCCTCAACGGTAAGAATATGGAAATGGATGCCATCGCCACCGTCGTCATCGGCGGAACCCTCCTCACCGGAGGGGTCGGTGGTCTGCTGGGAACTGTTTTTGGGGTTCTCGTTTACGGAACCATCCAGATCCTTATTGTATTTCAGGGAACCCTGAACGGCTGGTGGACCAGAATTGCCATTGGTTTTCTCGTGTTTGTCTTCTGTCTGCTCCAAAGCGTATTTGAAAGTAGACAAGGCAGAAAACAAGTCAAAATCTCGGCGAAGTAAGCTCTCCTGTTTATAGAGCAGAAAGCCATTGAGACAGCATGGACTGGCTTAATGGCTTTCTGCTTCACCTTGTGGCGGTTCTGAACTTTGTAAGGTCCTTATTATTTTGATTCAGGTTTCGAGTCTTTCCTCTTTCTATTGACCATTATAGATTATAGTATTATATTTAATGTGCATATGCACTTTAACAAGATGGGAGACAATAATGGATAAAAATGATAGAAGAATCGCATTCCCGACAAATGACAGAATCAATGTAGAAGAACATTTTGGCCATGCAAAGGAATTTGCTTTTGCAGACGTAAAGGATGGAAAAGTTATTTCAACAGATTACGTCACACCGCCGGCTCATGAACCGGGTGTAATTCCTGCTTTTGTCGGAGCACAGAAAGCAACTGCAATTATTACAGGCGGTATGGGCGGCATGGCCGTAAACCTGTTCAAACAACAGAATATCGAAGTGATCCTTGGTGCGAAAGGTACGATAGAAGAGACTCTTAAAACATACCTGGAAGGGGAACTGGCTTCTACAGGTTCAGCCTGTGATCATGATCACCAGCACTAAACTGAACCATTAGAATTATAAAGAGGGATTAACTTCCCTCTTTTTTTTTGCTTTTTCCATATATTTAATGAACTTAATCAGTCATATTCTTTCCGGATTTTTTCATTGGCAATAACCGGTTTAATCATATTCTGCCATTTTCTATGGATGAAAGTCTACTCATAATGTGCATATACATATTAATTAAATGAAAAAACTTTGACTAATTATTTTTCATCGACTACAATTGATGTGCATATGCATATTATAGTGTCTTTAAAATTCTTTTTAAGGCAGTCGAATTTGCGGGTTCAGTGATTCTCTGAAATAGTAATGACTTAATAAAAATATTGCAGGAGGTATTGTTATGTTTGGAAATAAAAAAGGTCCTGAAAACCAAGGGGCAAAAACAGGAAGAGGATTAGGAACCTGCAGCGGCAGTGAAAATCCGGGATTTGAAAGCAATGAAGCACCCATGGGAATGAGACGTGGAAATGGTTTTGGTTCCGGGATGGGTTATGGCCCCGGAATGGGAATGGGCCGCGGTTTTGGAAGAGGTTTCGGAGCGTCCGGTGGATATGGCAGAGCAATGAAAAAAGGCCCAGGTTCTGGTGCTGACAATATGGTATCAGACAATACTGAAATTAAAGCACGCCTTGATTCCATTGAAACCTTATTAAAAGAAATTAAAAAATAATAGATTGGGACTGCCTGAGGAAAACCCAGGCAGTCTCCTACGGAGAAATATATGATATTAGCATTGTGCAGTACAGGGAAAGAGCTTCAATCAAGAGTCGATGAGAGATTTGGAAGAACAGCTTTTTTTTTATTTTATAATACAGACACAGCCGAAAGCATCGTTATAGAAAACAGTGCAAAAGAAGCCAAAGGTGGTGCCGGTGCTTTAGCAGTTCAACAACTCGTTGACAATCATGCTGAGCTCTTAATCGCTCCTGAAGTGGGACCGCAAGCCCTGGAAGCACTCAATAAATTTAAGATCCCCGCCTATAAACAAGGTGTTGTGACAACTGTTCAGGATGCCATCAAAGCCTGGGAGAACAAAACACTGGATAGTATTAAAGATCCCGGCAATAAAGGGCTGCATAAGGCATAAATATGAAAATTGCTGTATTAAGCGGAAAAGGAGGGACGGGGAAAACCACGGTTTCCAATAACCTGGCAGCACTCCTCCCTGACGCAACTTTAATTGATTGTGATGTAGAAGAACCCAACAGTCATATTTTTATGAATCCTGAAATAAATCTGGAAGAAGATGTACAAGTCTGTTTTCCGGTAATAAATGAGGAAAACTGTATTCATTGCAGGAAATGTGCAACTTTCTGCAACTACAATGCCATCATAGCCAGCAGCAATATGACCTTGCCCATGAAAGAGATTTGTCATGATTGCGGCGGTTGTGCCCTGGTCTGTGAATATGATGCCATAAATTATGAATATCGAAGGATTGGTAAGATCTTCAGCGGGAACAGCCGATTCTCGACAAAACTTGTTTACGGTTCATTAAAGACCGGTGAGTTGTCGGGGGTGAAAATCATCAATCGTCTCAAAGAGATTACAAAAGATGATCCACTGGTCATATTAGACTCCCCTCCAGGAACATCATGCTCGACTGTAGCGACTCTTGAAGGCTGCGATTATGCCTTGATTGTGACCGAACCTACCCCCTTTGGGGTCAGTGACATGAAGATGGTTGTCGAAATGCTTAAAGAGATGAAGATTCCCTTTGCTGTTGTGATAAATAAAGCAGGACTGGGGGACAATGAAGTATTCGAATATTGTCGATCTGAAAACCTGAAAATTATGGGAGAGTTCCCCTTTGATCAAAATATCGCGCAAGCCTATGCCGTTGGAAAACTGGCAATAGAAGTGAATTCAGAAATTCGCAACAGTTATTATGCTCTATGGGAAAGGATACAGAACAAAGTGGAGGCTCTTTATGGCAATAAATGAAATTGTTGTGATTTCCGGTAAAGGGGGCACAGGAAAAACGTCTATAACAGCATCGATACTCCCTTATTTGGAAAACGCAGTCGTTGCAGATTGTGATGTCGATGCCCCGGACCTTCATATACTTCTCCATCCTGTTGAAACAGCTTCCAACACATTCATAGGGACAAAAAAAGCAAAACTGGATGCTGAAAAATGCACCGCTTGTATGCTCTGCTACAATCACTGCAAGTTTAATGCTATCAGTGAATTCCTTGTATTCAATCCGATGAAATGTGAAGGATGCGGTGTCTGTGAATTGGTATGCCCGGTGAATGCTGTAATACTGGAAGATACTGTAGTGGGTACAATTTATCATGGTGATACTGACTATGGGCCGATGGTACATGCCAGATTAATTCCAGGAGAGGAAACATCGGGGAAACTTGTCTCAGCCGTGAGAAAAGAAGCAAAGAATATCGCTGAGGAAAAGAATTTTCAAACTGTATTAATTGATGGATCACCCGGGATTGGCTGCAATGTAATATCATCTATTACAGGAGCTGGCAGGGTAATCATTGTCACAGAACCAACCATGTCTGGTATTCATGACATGAAAAGAGTTCTGGATATAACAGAAAAATTTTCCGGGAAAGCTTATATTATTATCAACAAATCCGATCTCTCTGAGGATATGAGTAGAGAAATAGAAAAGGAGTCTGAGAGAAGAGGCGCTCCTGTCGTCCTTAAACTCCCTTTTTATAAAAATATGGTAAAAGCCATAACATATAAAAAAATACCCTCACTGGCGGAAAAGGATTTTTTCTCCAGTCATGGATTCGAAGAATTTATCCGGATTCTAAAGAAATAAGTCTTTGAATCTCAACAGGATATAAGTCTCTGAAATCTCAATAATTCAAAAAAAGAAAAATCAAAATATATGACATAGTAA
>NZ_JAQIBL010000319.1 GCF_027859075.1 Oceanispirochaeta sp.
TGGCTCTCCGGCCTTCCGGCATCCAATCCGGAAGATGCTCGTGCCCGCCGGTCCCGGAAAAACAGAGAACGCCTCTGGCAGAGCCTCAGTCCCGAGCATCCGGGAACGGGCAAAGCTTACGGTTCTTTTGACCGTTACAAGAAAAATATGAGTGACCTGAATTATCTGGTCCAGTCCTCACTTCCCGGAAAGGAGGGGATCAGAATCACTCCGGCAGACCTTGAAATGAAGGACTGGTCTCCCCTGAATGAATCCGACCTGATTCAGGCCTGGGAGCATCCTGAATCCTCCCCTTTTTACCCCTGGTTTTCAGAACGCCTTTTTGACTTTCTGCCCTCCCATAACGGCGGAGCTGTTGGAATTTCTATCGGTTATCTCTCCCAGGCCCTCACCGGGATGGCTATCTGCGGTTACATCCGAAGAGAGCGGCCAAAAGTCCGGATACAGCTGGGGGGAGGACTCATCACCTCCTGGCTCAGAGGTCCGGCGGACTGTTCCTTCCTGAAGACCCTGGCCCATGAGATCCAGGAAGGTCCCGGAGAAGAGGCCATCGTGGCCTTCGCCGGGAAATCCTGGAAGGGTTCCGGTCTGGCCGATCCAGGGGATCTCTATAAACTGCCCTATATTGCTCCCGGCCCTATACTCCCCTACTCGGCCTCCTGCGGCTGTTCCTGGAAGCGCTGTACCTTCTGCAACGAACACTGGGAGAACAATCCCTTCAGCGAAGAGGGGGCATCAGGAGTGGTCAGGAATCTGAGAATTCTGACAGAGAAGCATAATCCATCCCTGATCCACATTACAGACAGCGAGATCAGCCTGGCACTGATGCAGAGTCTGGTAAAGAATCCCCCGGGAGCGCCCTGGTACAGCTTCAGCCGATTTTTCCCAATACTCACTGATTTGTCTTTCTGTCATGATTTAGCCCGTTCAGGATGCCGGATGCTCTGTCTGGGTCTGGAATCGGGGGATCAGGATGTGCTGAATGCCCTGAAGAAGGGAATACATCTGGATCAGGTGAAGGTCATTCTCGGGAATCTGAAGGATGCCGGGATCGGGACCTTTGTGTATGTGATGTTCGGTACTGCCGTTGAAGACCGGGATGCCGCCCTGAGAACCAGGGATTTTGTCCTTGAACAGCGGGGAAACATCGATTTCATCAATGCTGCAGTTTTCAGTATGCCCGTAATGAGCCGGGAACTTCAGGATCTGGAATCCCGGAATTTCTATGCGGGAGAGCTGTCACTCTACAGGGATTTTACCCACCCTCTGGGGTTCGGCAGAAGACAGGTGAGAGAATTCATGAGCCGGGATTTTCAGGGCATTCCTGAAATCAGAGAGATCCTGAAGCGGACTCCCCCTATTTTCACATCCAGTCATGCCCCTTTTTTTATTCCCGGATCTGACCGTCAGGCTTTCGGAAGATGAGAGTGAATCATGAGATTCAATAAAAACTAGCTTATCCTTGAGTGAAGTGATAGTATTAAAATCATGATAGAAAGCATAATCGGGTTGATTACATCTTCTTTACCTCAAGTACAATCCATCTATTTATTTGGATCACAGGCAGATGGCACCGCCGGTGAAAACAGCGATGTAGACATCGCTCTTCTCCTCCCCCCAGCAGATGCCAGGGAATTGGGAGAATTAGGTTTTTCAGATCTAAGGTTTGCCTTGGAAAAGAAACTGGCAAAATCTGTAGACCTCATCAATCTGAGACTGTCATCGACTGTATTCCAGAATGAGATTTGTAACCAGGGGAGACGAATATATTGCACAGACAAATATGAAACCGAACTGTTTGAAATGCTGGTCCTGTCCTATTATTGCAAACTGAATGAAGAACGCGGGGAAATCCTTAAGCAAGCCATTGAGAGTAAGAGATATTACGCTATATGAACGATGTCATTATAAATAAGACTGCCAGCATTCAGCGCTGCATTGAAAGGGTCAGAGAAGAGTACCAATTAGCTGGGGAACAATTCTCAAAAGATTATAGCCGGCAGGATGCTGCCATACTCAATTTAACCAGAGCCTGTGAACAATCCATTGATTTAGCGAACCATATCATAAAAATCAAAAAGCTTGGTATTCCAAACCGGAGCAGCGATAGCTTTGAGATTCTCGAAAACAGGGGAATCATTCCAGAGGATCTTTCTAATACAATGATCAAGATGACAGGCTTTAGAAATACAGCGATACATCAGTATCAAAAAATGAATCTCAAGATCGTTATATCCATCATTCATAACAATTTAGATGATTTACTCCATTTTACAGAATTGATGATGAATCTGGCTTAGTGATCCTGCCCTCTTACTAATCAAGCTCCCCGGCAAAGGGAATAGAATCCATAGCCCCCGGCCGGGAAACGGTCATGGCCGAGGCTCTTGTAGCCCGTTCCATGGCTTCCCGGTCAGTAAGACCAACCAGCCGGCCGGCCAGAAAGTATCCAAAGAAGGTGTCTCCTGCCGCGGTGGTATCCACAACGGGAGCATCCACGATGGGAACAAACTCCCGCCCTGAATCTTTCCCGAAATAGGCCCCCGCCTTACCGGCAGTTAAAAGGATACTCGTCCCCGGGTACATCCCGGTCAGAACCTGAAGGGTCTCTTCAAAACTCCCCGATTTTCCGGCTAGATCCTGTCCTTCAATTTCATTGACCACCAATAGATCCAGTTTTTCCAGAGGCCAGGATTTGACATCCTCCGTATAGGGTGCAGGATTCAGGCAGATCTTCATGCCCCGGGCATGGGCCTTTTCTATGATGTATGAGGTCAGGTTGATTTCATTCTGGAGGACCAGATAATCTCCTTCTTCAAAATGGGACAGGGCATCATCCACATCCGCCTCTGTGTTGTTCTGATTGCCCCCTCCAAACAGGAAGATTGAGTTCTGTCCCTGATCCGAAACCTGTATGATGGCCTGCCCTGTCGGCCCATCATACTGACGAACCAGATCGGTGCGGACATTGAATTTTTTCAAAAGATCCAGAAGCCAGAGTCCATCACTGCCGATGGTCCCGCCATGCCAGACAGCAGCCCCGGCCTTGGCAAGAGCCACCGATTGATTCGCCCCCTTCCCTCCGGCATATTGCTGCACATCAGAGGCGGAGATAGTTTCTCCCGGTTTGACAATATGGGGCACTTTATAAACGATATCGATGTTCAAAGAACCATAATTGAGTATTTTCATTTATCTATCCTTTTTTTCCCCGGAGGGCCTTTTGCCAAGGCTTTTTCTGCTGTTGTTCATAGGGTCACAGCCATAGAAAGAGCATAAAGCAGCCTGAACAGCACGTCAATTCGTTTATTAAACCTTTAGACTCTTTTATTAAACATAGAAAATCTGACCGAATCATAGGAATCTCCCTTCGGGGAGACTCATCAATAAATTTTATATATGCTATAAGATGAATATATCCTGAACAGAAATCAGAGAAAGGACAATGTAAACATGAGACAATTGGATTCCACCTGGCATCTCAGGGATTATCTGGGCGCCCTGTCAGCCCGTCTGGGGCTGAATCGGAATAATTACAAAATGCCTCCCGGCTTATATCATATGGGTAGTCCCGGCAAAGACAGCCCTGTCTTCGTCACAGCTAATTATAAACTCTCAGTGGATCATTTGAGACGGGGGCTCGGTGGGATGGATTCTCACATCCTGGTATTGGATACAAAAGGAGTCAATGTCTGGTGCGCCGCCGGCAAGGGAACCTTCGGCACGGAGGAACTCATCAAGAGGATCAAAACAGAAGCTCTTGAAAGTGTTGTAAACCACAGGACTCTGATCCTCCCTCAATTGGGAGCTCCGGGAATGAATCCGGGAGAGGTGAAGTCAGGCTGCGGCTTCAGCATTCAATACGGCCCTGTGGAAGCGAAGGACATTCCCGCCTATATGGAGAATGAACAGAAAGCCACCCCCGCCATGAGGCGTAAAAACTTCCCCCTCTTGGAACGGCTGGCTGTCTCTTTCACTCACTTTGCACAAGGGTTCTTTCCGAGTATTGCCCTGGCTCTGGCCTTTATGCTGCTCAATTATCTTCTCATAGATTCACCCCAGATATTACAGTCCATACAAATATCCCTGGCAGCCCTGTTTACAGGATCTCTCCTGGCAGCAGCCCTGCTTCCCCTGTTACCGGGAAAGGCCTTCTCCTTAAAAGGGTTTTTTATCGGTTTGCTGATATACCCTGTGGTCTCACTTATCAGCGGACCCATCCTGAACTTCCCGGAAGGACTTTACCCCCTGGGAAAAGCCATTCTTCTTCATTGCTGGATTGTCTATCAGGTCCTGAATCTGACAGGAAGCAGTACCTATACCTCCCTTTCGGGAGTCAAAAAAGAGATGAGTATTGCCGTTCCGATCCTCGCTCTTGCTCTTCTGGCCGGAGCGGCCTGTATGATCACGGGAGGATTGATTTTATGACTTATCTGGAAAACGGAGTCACCCTTAAACTGAATACGGATATTTGCATCGGATGCGGCATGTGCGGCATAGTCTGTCCTCACGGAGTCTATGTTTTTACAGACAGAAAAGCCGTGATTGATCAACGTGGGAACTGTATGGAATGCGGAGCCTGCATGATAAACTGCCCTGTGGAAGCCATTTTTGTGGATAAGGGGGTCGGCTGTGCGGCGGCAGTGATACAGTCCAAGCTGAAAGGTCGGAGTGAAATCAGCTGTGACTGCGGGGGACCGCCGGAAGAAGAGACTGACTGCTGCAAAGGCGGATGCTGCTGTTGAGGCGGTAAGGTTCACCACTACAGCCCGGCCTACCACTCGGCGATGGAACCGTCTTTGTGACGCCAGACTGGATTCTTCCAGTCATGGCCTATTTTGGCCTGAGACCTGACAAAGTCTTCATTGACTTCCGTGATGCCTCCGGCATGGGACAAGTCGGACTGAATGAGGGCTTCTTCAAAACTCATATTCCCCACAATTCCCCGGGCTTCTTTCACGGGATCACGCCCATGTACTGGAAGTATCAGAAGATCGATTGTTTTAGTTTTCAGCCATTGAATCAATTCAGGATACATGTGGTATCTCCCGCAAAAAACAGGGACTGTCCATCCGGCCGTTGCAGCCAATCGGCCAAAGAGTCGACTGATTCTCCCCGATGTTCTGTCCTGTATACCCAAGGGTCCAGGGCATACTTCTCCATTGCCTTAATATACCCCCTGAAACGCTCCCCCCATGGTATAAAACTCATCCCCATATCCAAAAAATCCAGTTTTACTGCATCTTAGTCGATTCTTCAACATAGCATGCTCCCTTCAATCCATGGGACACCGTTGTAACGGATACTCCGACTGAATGAGCCACATCTTTCATTGTTATTCGATGATTATTCTTGTTCATATTATGGGAAGGAAAACCTCTTTAACTCCATACCAAACGATTAGCCAATCGTTTAGTATCGTTTTCCATGGAGCTTTTAGATTGTCAAGTTCTGATCCAATCCTTTAGTTATGATACATAATAGAATTCTGCTAAGAAGTGCTGAGGTGAAGCTTCTTGAATAAGCTCTCGGATATTTCCGGATAGAGCTTCTGAATGCAGTCAGGGCATATCCCATGAGAAACCATCTCTCCAAGCAGGGATTCAATCTCTTCTGAAATGGGAATCCAATGATTCTTTTCAATTTGAGCCTTCTGGCAATTCGAGCATAAAGTAAGAATGGACTGAACAGAACTCCCTTTGTTGAATGTAGTATTTTTAAATAAATCTACGAGTGCAGAAATGGGAACTCCCGCGGATGATTCACTACCAAGATCGATGACAATGCCCCGTAAAATCTTGATGTCACCTTTATCATCACGATCAATGACGATACCACGGTCCATATACCAGTGATAACGTCCATCCTTCGCTTTAATTCTGTAATCAACCTGATATAGATCAGTTTGACCTCTTAATACAAGCCTCATGGCGTCCATTGTTTTTTCAAAGTCCTCTTCATGCAGGAGCTCAGTAAAAGTCTGATACCCTTGATTTCTAAAATCTTCTGGCTTGTAGCCAAGCATGGTCGCCTTCAGGTCATTAAAATCAACTTTGTTTTCAATGATATTCCATTCCCACCAGGGGAAGGGAGATTTCATAAAGATCTGATCAAGATAATTTTTATTCATATCTTTATTATAGCTCCTTTACTCAAATTATTGTAGGCATTTCAAATCAAGAGAATCGGATTGGGAAACTAAAACATACGGTTTATAGACACTTTGAGGTTCAGTAGCTAATTATTCATATAACCATTTAGAGAATCAGTCTTTATTGAATAATTGATGACAAAAAAACCCGCCCTTCTTAAAAAACGGCGGGTTCAAATATTTAACAATGTTCTTACTATTTTAGAAAATCCACAACCTGGTTGAAGACATTCTCGGCTGTGTAACCCAGTTTTTCATCCAGGACTCCTGCGGGAGCACTGTAACCGAAACTGTTCAGTCCGAAGACCTTGCCTTTCGTTCCAACCAGGCCCTGAAGAGTCACGGGCAGACCGGCGGTCATACCGAATGTAGCCACTCCCGAGGGAAGTACCGCTTCCGGATAGGAGGCTTCCTGATTTCGGAAAAGACCCTCGGAAGGAGCAGAAACAATCTGAACCTTCAAGCCTTTTTTCTCTTTCAGGAGAACCGCACCGGCAACAAGTGTGGATACCTCAGAACCGGAGGCCACAAGGACAACATCGGGAGTTCCCCCCGCTTCTTGCACAATATAGGCACCCTTTTCAGCCTTAAAGGCTTCGGTGGCTCTGTCACCGGAGGCAGCGGGAAGTTCTGTGATGTTCTGTCTGGACAGGATCAGGGCTGTAGGAGAGTTTGAATTCTCCAGGGCCATTTTCCAGGCGACAGTTGTTTCCTGTGCATCCGCAGGGCGGAGAACCAGGGTACTGTTTTTGTGAGAGTGATTCTGGAGCTTTTCCATCAGTCTGACCTGAGCCTCATGCTCCACAGGCTGGTGGGTAGGTCCGTCTTCACCAACGCGGAAAGCATCGTGTGTCCAGACATAAATGACCTGAAGTTCCATCAGAGCGGCTGTTCTCAGGGCGGGCTTCATGTAATCAGAGAAGACAAAGAAAGTTCCGCAGGCCGGAATGATACCGCCGTGAAGGGCCAGACCGTTACAGATGGCGGCCATTGTGAGCTCACACACACCGGACTGGAGGAAAGCTCCGCCGAAGTCATCTTTTGTGATGGCTCTGGTTTTGTTCAGGAATCCATCAGTCTTATCAGAGTTACTGAGGTCGGCAGAGGAAACGATCATGTTTTCTACGTTTTCAGCAAGGTACCCCAGCACTGCGGAGGAGGCGGCTCTTGTGGCCACTCCTGACTTCTGGGCAATGCCTTTCCAGTTCAGTTCAGGGAGCTTACCGCTGAAAAACTGTTCCAGCTTGGCAGCCAGGGCGGGATTGGCTTTGGCCCAGGCAGCCTGTTCTGCTTTTTTGGCAGCGGCTGCAGCCGTCTTAGTTTTGATGACTCCATCCAACCATGCTTGAACTTCAGGGAAGATGACAAAGGGTTTTTCGGGGTTTCCACCGAGGTTTGCGATGGTCTTTTCAAAGGAGGCTCCAGCCGCACTCAGAGGCTGACCATGTGTGGAGGTTTTTCCTTCAAACTTCTTGTCTCCTGCATCGACTGCACCCTTACCCATCGTGGTCTTACCAATGATGATGACGGGTTTTTTTGTCTCTGCATTGGCTTCTTTCAAGGCGCCCCTGATGGCATCCACATCGTTACCAACGATTTCCAGGACTCTCCAGCCCCAGGATTCATATTTTTTGGCCGTATCTTCAGAAGTCACTTCCTTAACGGTTGTAGATAACTGAATATCGTTTGAATCGTAGAACATGACCAGGTTATTCAGTCCCAGATTACCGGCAATTCGTCCCGCACCCTGAGAGATTTCTTCCTGAACACCACCGTCTGAAATAAAAGTATAGATCTTGTGACTCATCCAGTCACCAAACTTTTCAACCATAAATTTTTCGGCAATAGCGGCACCAACGGCGAAGGTGTGTCCCTGCCCCAGAGGTCCAGAAGTGTTTTCCACACCCCGGGAGAAATCCACTTCGGGATGACCTGGTGTCGGGCTTCCCCACTGTCTGAAATTGGAAAGTTCTTCCATGCTGTAGTGTCCGTAGAAGGACAGAATAGAATAGAGCATGGGGCTCATGTGGCCGGGATCAAGGAAAAAACGGTCTCTGTTGATCCATTTCCCATCACTCGGGTCAAAATTCAAAAACTCTGAAAATAGAACATTGATGAAATCGGCTCCACCCATGGCTCCGCCCGGGTGACCTGATTTAGCTTTTTCAACCATGGCGGCTGAAAGAATACGGATATTATCCGAACCTTTGTTGATTACTTCGTTACTCACTTGTCTTCCTCTTATTCTGACAGCCTTCGCGTGTATAGACAAAGGGTGTCGTTGTTTTGATTTTCCCATGATTTGATACAGTATTAAAGAATATTACCATTTTAAAACATCTGCGGGAACCTCTGATAAGTCCGAGGCAAACCAATCGGCACCGGATAATTCTTCCCTTGTAAAACTGCTGGTCAGAGCCAGACATCTGGCTCCTGCCGCCCTGGCAGCCTCTACACCGTTAACGGCATCTTCCACGACCAGGCAGTCCCGGGGGTCTACACCCAGCAATCGGGCCGCCATCAGATAGATGTCGGGATAAGGCTTTTTCCTCTCTAAATCCAGGCCGTTGACGCAGGCGTCAAAGCGGTCCAGAGACAGGCCAATTTCATTCATGGTATAGATCATTTTGTCTTTATCGGCACTGGTGGCCAGTGCGGTTTTCAGACCTTTTTCTCTGCAATCGCCGACAAAAGCGGCGGCCCCAGGCAGCTCTTTGAGACGCCCGACGATGATTTCGCCATAAATGGCATAGGTTCTGGCTTTGGCCTCATCAATACTGGCAAGTTCAAAATTGTATGCCTCGGCGACACCACCGAGGTATCGGTCTTCACCGGCACCCACAAAGGGAAGAAAATCTTCGGGTTTCACAATCAGACCTTTTTCTTCAAACATCTTCATGGCGGCTTCGCAGATGAATTCTTCCGAATCCGCCAGAACGCCGTCCATATCAAATAATACAGCTTTAATCATATGACCTCTTTAGTTTACCGGCTTGGGTTGATATTCCTTGATATCCTGAGTCTTCCTCAGAAGATCCCGTCCCTGCTGAATACTGCTGATCTCGCCTGAGGCCAGGATCTGTATCATGATATTCCCCAGAGCCGTTGCCTCTCCCGGGCCAGCCAGAACGGTTCGATTCGAGATTTCCGCAGTCAATTCACATAAAAGAGAATCCCGGCAGCCCCCGCCGACAATATACAGTTCATCATATTTTTTTCCCGTAATATCTTCCAGTGCCTCAATTGTGGATGCATAGGTCTCTGCGAGTCCCTGAAATATGCCCCGGACATACTCTCCGATGGAGGCAGGTTCTTTCCAACCGTTTTTCACACAGAATTTTCCAATGCGCTCCGGCATGGGATCGTCTATGGATGAGGGAGCAAAAAAGCTCTGATCATTAGGATTCAGATGCCACTCAACCGGCCCGTTGGAACGGGCCATATCAGAAAGCTCATCCCAGCTGTACTTCTCTCCATTCTCATCCCAGAAACGTTTGGATTCCTGAAGAATCCACATACCCATGATGTTTTTCAAAAGACGGGTTGTTCCTGAGACTGTTCCTTCATTGGTCAGATCATGACCGTAGGTTTTATCATTGATCACCGGGGTATCAGACTCCACTCCCAGTAAAGACCAGGTCCCGGAACTGAGGAATAGATTTTCTTTCCCCTCTTCCACAGGAACCGCCGCCACCGCCGAAGCCGTATCGTGGGCTCCCACAGCGACAACAGTCAGATTGGAGGGGGCGTTCAGTTCTTCTGCAATATGGGGAGCCAAAGGCCCGATCACAGTGCCGGAAGGAACGATTTCTTCGAAAATATCCGATGGAAGACCCAATTTTTTCATGAGTTCCACATCCCACTGTCCTGTATAAGGATTTAAAAGTTGAGTGGTGGAAGCATGGGTAAATTCATTTTTCATGACCCCTGTGAGCCAGTAACTCAGAAGATCAGGAATCGACAGATAGTGTCGGGCCGCAGCCAATACTTCAGGAGAGTCCCGCTTCATGGCCCAGAGCTGGTACAAGGTGTTGAACTGAGCAAACTGAATACCCGTTCTTTCATAGATTTCCTTTCTGGGAACGACCTTGAGAACCTCCTCCATGGCAGAATCTGTCCGGCTGTCCCGGTACATATAGGGGTTGCCGATCAGATTTCCGTTTTTATCCAGAAGACCATAATCCACACCCCAGGTATCAATACCGATACTCACAATATCTTCGGGATAGAGGCGGACAGCCTCTTTGATCCCCTTTTTGATTTCGTTGAAGATGGCAAGGATATCCCAGAACACACTATCTCCCAGACGGATATTCCAGGTAGGAAAGCGATTGGTGGCTTCAAAGCCCTCCAGATTTCCTACAATGACCCGGCCGTTTGAAGCACCCAGGTCAACGGCAATGTATTTTTTCATAATATGCTCCCTCTTTTAAATTGAATCTGCCTTGTCGAGGAGGTATTTTTCTGCATCCACATTCCACAGGCCGTTATGCTTCTTAACCAGCTTATCCAGTTCTGCATAAAAAGGATCACTCTTCCCTTTTTCTTCTAAATCAATCAGGGCTGTGAGAGGCATCTTCTTATGGTTGTAAATCAATTTTTTACCACCGGGGATTTTGGGAAGATTCAGAGTTGTTTCCACAACCGCATCCAGGCCGCCCACATGGGTGATCATAGCCGAGGGATTCAGAAGACCCTTGCCCATCATATCCAGAGATTCTTTCATATCCTCAGTGTTTCCACCGCTGGTACCCACAATATGGTGAAAGGAGTAATGAACATCATAGAAGTTCAACTCCGCCTTGAATTCCGTATCGGAAGGACCTGCAAAAAAGTTCAGACAGCCGTCTTTGGTCAGAATCTTGTCACCCTGTTCAACCAGGGGACGTACGGGAGCCATAACCAGAACATCATCAAAACCTGCACCACCGGTTTCTGCCATCAGCTCAGCAATGGGGTCGGCACAGTCCATGGTATTTTTATACACCAGTTTCACACCGTTTTTTGCCGCCTCTTCTACGGTATAGATTGATGCCGCTCTTTCCAGGCGGGCATTATCAATATCCGTAACAACCAGAACACCCGGTTTAACAGGAGCATGGATAGCATAGTCGATGGCACCGAGACCCATAGGACCGACTCCTGCCAGGATCGCAAGATTGCCCCCCTCCCGGATACCCATATCATGAATATAGGTTCCCTGAGGTATATGGTACATGGCATGATAGGTTCCCACGATGCAGGACACAGGTTCACTCAGGGAGCCCATAAAGTAGGCTTCACCCTCATAGGCTAAAAGGCAGTTCATTTCCATCACTTCATTGGGAATGATGACCTGAGTCGCATCTCCTCCGATATACTGAAAGGAGTAGCCCGGAGCATCCAGTGAACCTTTATAATTCAAAGCCGGCTGAATAGAAAACTTCTGCCCCGCCTTAAACTGTCCCGCCCATTTGGAACCCACTTCCAGAATTTCTCCGCAGAACTCATGACCGATAATAATCGGATTCTGAGCCACATCATCAGGAACCCGCTTGTGTTCCGCTCCCTGACTGGCCGCCTTATAAGAAGACATACAGATACTGTCAGAAATGACAGTCGCCAGAATCTCATTATCTTTAAGTGCAGGAAGTTCAAACTCCTCCAGCCTCAAATCACCCTTACCATATAATCGAACCGCTTTTGTTTTCATAAAAAATCTCCTATAAATTACTTTGTCCAGAGGGCCACGCCGCCAGGCAGGCCCGATCATATTAACTGCACTGCTTCAGTAACTCTCCAGCTCAGGGCCGAAGGGTCACCCGGACCGCCAAAGGCCAGTCCGTGAATAAACCCCGCATTAAAGATATTGGAGGGATATGCAAGGCACCGGCCAGCGACGCGTATTTCAATACGCGAGCCGGGCGGTAACGCCGCAGATCCCCCAAGATCTTTAATGGGTTAGTTCAGCATGACCTGGCCGCCCGTCACCGGCACCGCCTGACCTGTCTCATACTTCTGATCTACAATATAAAAAATGGCTTTAACCACATCCTTCGTCTCACATCCCCGTTTCATGGGAACCTTGTCTTCATAGAACTTCCGCACATCCCCCAGGGTTTTGGCCCCCGGGACTTTGCCGGCCTTCAGGTACTGAACAAAAAGCCCCTTGTCTGAATCAGACCAGAGGGGTCCATCCAGAAAATTTCCAGGACAGATAGAGTTGACTTTGATGTTGTCTGTGACCAGTTCCAGGGCAAAACTCTGGGTCAGACCGAGGCTTCCGAACTTGGCTCCCGCATAGGCACCGTTCTTGTTGGACCCCTCCAGACCGGACTTTGAACTGATTCCAATGATGTCAGTAAAATATTCAGCTGTAGGCATATTCTGGATGGACATGAGGCGAGAGGCAAATTTAGTACAGATAAAAAACCCCGTATAGTCCACATCCGTGACAAACTGAAAGTCCCGGAGGGTCATCTCTTTGACGCTTCCCGCCTTAAGAACCCCGGCATTGCTGATAAAGATATCCAGGCCGCCCGTGCAGCGGGCCACCTGATCCATCATGGCTTCTACAGATGTTTCATCTGTAACATTCACCTTCAGGGCAAAGGCTCTTGTGGACCCCTGCTCCTGATTCAGAGACTCTGCCAGACGGGTTGCCCCATCGATATTCATATCGGCAATATAGACATAAGCTCCCCCAGTTACTAGCTCCCGGACCATGCCTTCACCAAACCCCTGTGCTCCACCGGTCACCAGGGCTACCTTGTCTTTAACAGCAGGGACCTGAACTGATTCGCTCTCTGAAGGGAATACAAAATCCTTTTTTTCCACCCGGGCGACGGCCTCATCATAACAGCCGGCCAGAACAAAATTTCCGTCCCCGCCGCATGATATCAGATCCTGATCGGACCACCGGGCCTTCAGAAGATCCAGGAGCTCCTGTTCCCCCTCAGGGAGAAGCCCCAGATCGAGACTATTCCCTGAAGGGCTGACGCTGGATGAGGTATGAAAAACGATTTTTCCTTTTTCCCCATCAAAACTCAGCCCTCTGATAAAGGCCGCAGCCCTACTTATTTTATCCACTTATAACTCCTGATAATTTCAAGAACCCTCGATAGCCGCTAAAAATGGCAATTTCAGGCTCAATATTTTCTATTTCCTATCTTTTGACTTTCATAAGACCTTCGATTATATTTCAATACTCTTTTTAAATCAATTAAAAAATAGTGTTTTTACGAAACAACAGCACCTATTCACCGAAGCCTGAGAATGATCCTGAATACTGGACTCAGCGTTTTTATTGACATCTAAGCAACAGCTGTTAAAATCAGTCTAATACAAAGTCTAATACCCGGAGAACAATAATTATGAGAACCGTACTCAACATGCTCAGCCAGGCGGCAACAAACTATGCGAACAATCCCTATGTCGTACAGAAAGAAGACAACGGCTGGGTTCCCAAGTCATTCCAGGAGGTGGAAATAGAATCGGCTTTTTTCGCCAGAGCCCTTATTTCCAGAGGTTTCAGGAAGGAAGATAAGATTGCCATCTTATCCGAAGGTAGAAGAAACTGGGTCATCAGTGAGTTCGGGATTCTGAAAGCCCAGTGCATTGCGGTTCCCCTTTCCATCAAACTTCTGGAAGAAGAAATCCATTTTAGACTGAACCACTCGGAATCCACCGCCATTGTTGTCTCTGAAAACTCCCTGGATAAAGTATTGAAGATCAGAGAGAAACTCGAGAACAAGACATTGATCATTGTCCTCAGCAACTTCGGGGGAGACGTCCTGACAAAATCGACATCCCTGGGACTGGTAGAGGGAAAAGACATCGTCTTGTATGCGAGCTTTATCAGAGACGGAGAGAGCAGTGGAGAAGCCACATCTGTCGAGCTGGAGAAACGCCTGAAAGATGTAGGTGAAAACGATGTCGTGACCATTTCCTATACTTCTGGTACAACAGGGAATCCAAAAGGGATCATGCTCACCCACTTGAACTACTTTGCCAACAGCGCTGATGCGGTCAAGCTCTTTTATATTCCCGAAGGGGCCAATACTCTGATCATCCTTCCCCTGGATCACTCCTTTGCCCACACCATCGGACTCTATGTCGGACTCCGGCGGGGTCTGGCCATGTACTTTGTGGATGCCCGAGGCGGAGGCATGGCCATCCTGAGGAATATTCCCGGAAATCTTATAGAAGCCAAACCCTACTTTCTCCTCACAGTGCCGGCTCTATCGGGAAACTTCATGAAAAAAATCCAGGCAGGTGTGGCAGCCAAAGGAGCCTTTATCAATGGCATCTTTACAAGAGGAGTGAATGCGGGGATAAAAATTAATAAAGACGGTTACAAAAAAGCATCCCGGGCCACAAGACTGCGGTATGGCTTCGATTACTTTCTGGCAAAAAAGCTGGTATTCCCCAAAGTTCTGAATATTTTCGGGGGAAGTCTTGAGTTTTGTGTTGGCGGCGGGGCCCTTCTGGAGGTCAGCCAGCAGGAATTCTTCAATGCCATAGGAGCACCCATCTATCAGGGTTACGGACTGACCGAAGCCACGCCGGTGATCTGTACAAATACACCTCCCAGGCACAAGTTCGGAACATCCGGTGTGGTTCTCCCCTCCATCGAATGCCGTATCATGAAGGATGATGAGAATGAGGCAGAACCCGGAGTGCCCGGAGAGCTGATCATCCGGGGAGAAAACGTCATGAAGGGATACTATAAAAATACGGAAGCCTCGGATGAAGTACTCCGGGACGGATGGCTCTGGACGGGAGACCTCGGTTATTTTGACAAGGACGGGTTCCTGGTCATCACAGGACGGGCAAAAGCCCTCCTCATTGCCTCTGACGGTGAAAAATTTTCACCCGAAACCATCGAAGAGGCGATGATCAATCACAGCCCCTATATTCATCAGATCATGGCCTACAATGAACAGAGAAAGTTTACCAGCGCTCTGGTCACCCTGGATGAAGAAGAAGTGAAAAAAAGCATCAAAGAGAAGGGAATCCAATCTGCTGAAGTGCTTTTAGATATTCTGATTTTGTCTTTTAACAGTTTTAAGGATAAAACCAGCATCCCTTCTCAATGGATTCCAGGTAGTTTTTGCCTTATCGAAGAAGCCTTTTCTGAAAAAGATCAGCTTATCAATTCAACAATGAAACTGGTCCGGTATAAGGTCAGGGATTTTTATAGAACCCAAATCGAAGGGATGTATGAAGAGAGTGGATCTGATATAAATAAAGAAGGGAATTTGAAGGTTCTGAAAAAGTTATTTAATCTGTAAGAACAGGAGCCGCACTTGGATATTCAGAAGATTATCGGCAGTTACAGAGAGGTCCTGGAAGATGTCAGCCTGGAGGCGAATCGCCTTGAGAAGCAATATGAAGAGTATATGGTCTGCCGGAAGGGTTGCTCTGACTGCTGCACCGATATATCCCTCCTCCCCCTGGAATGGTATGCTCTCAGGGAGAGGGTGAGAGCTTCAAAAGAACCCTTTATCCAGGAGAGACAACCCGGCTCCTGTGCCCTGCTCAAAGACCGGATTTGTTCCTTCTACCCCTCTCGCCCCCTCATCTGCCGCACCCATGGACTCCCCCTGCTGTATCTGGCCGAAGAGTATGACAAGCAGGGTGATCAGGTGGAAAGTGAGGAACCCGACTGGCAGATCAGCTGGTGCGATCTCAACTTCACCACTGTGTCAGAAGAGACCATGGAAGAGATATTTGATCCCGAAGACGTTCTGAATATGGAAGAATGGAATACAAGACTCAAAACATTGAATCTGGATTTCCTTGAAACCAGAGAGGGAGCGCCCTTCCGGGAAAAAAGGCGTATACCCCTCCAGGAGATCTTCAAGGAATTCTCTTAAAGACTGAAATCAGTCAGTTTAACAATACCCTCAGGATGATGTTGATCCATTTTTTCTCCCCATTGTCCGTACCGGAGAATCCGGTCATTCAGACTCAGAGAAGCCAATGGATTATCCTTATGAAAGAGGCTCCACCGGGGATTAATGGCCGTTAGTTTTTCATGAGCAATTAAGGCCCAGGTCGCAGTAATGAGGTGTGAAAACTCACTCTGCAGAATTTCAGGGCAGTTAAAGCTCTGCCTGGATGAATTGATATCCACTCCGCTTATTTCCATCAGCTCATACTCATGACACAGCCTCTGAACCCGCTGCAGCTGGGCCAATGTATTCCTGGGAGGCATATATGAAATCCCCTTGAAACCGATCTTCTTCATTTCGGGAATCAGGTCATCCAGAAAATCATCTTCAAATTTTTCCGCCTTTTTGTCCCCTGTGGGACTCTCACTGACATCTCCCAGATAGGCATAACAGGGAATAGCGCCAATATCATTGGCAAATTGAACAACCCTATAGACAGAAAGACACTCCTCTTCATCGGGTTGGATGAAAAAACGGGGCATAAAACTCCCCTTCAAGATTCCCAGAAGGTCATAAAGATAATGGGGATTTTCATCCTCCAGAAGGAAGTCCCTGATTTTCCCTTTAACCTTCAAATCCATATTATTTTCAATAAAATCAACGAGGCCCTGTCCTTTTCCGTATTTGGATACCAGGGCTCTGGAAAAACCATAGAGGATATGCCGTTCGGTGATGCTTCCCCCGTCTGCAGTTTCGGAAAGTGAGGCAATATCACGATCAAAATCAAGGGCTGCCAAGCCAAAAGGGAGTATCAGATCATTCAATCGTGCTGTCTGTTCCCGGTTTCTCTGATTTCGTTTGGCCTGAAGTGGTTTTAAAAACTCTTCCACATCCCCGATTTTTGACTCAGGAACACCATGGACAGTCATATAGACGATATTAGCCGAATCCGGATTATTCATCTTGCGCCCTTCCAGGGCCGTTCCTGTGAAATTGACCCGGAGCTCAAAACCGACTGTGGTGGCAGTTCCCAATATTTTACCAGCTTCCAGTGTTTCCCTGGCGGCGCCTATACTGTCATGATCCATGCTGCCCACAGCCTTTAGCCCTGCTTTTCTGGCAAACCAAACAGAGGCGGCCGGAGAATAGGGGCTGAAGGAATAAGTGGTATGGACATGATTATTGACTTCCTGTGATTCGGCCGGAAGCAGAGCCAGAGCCTCGGGATCTTCCATAAAACTTTTTAATACTGTCTATCTGGCTTCTGAAGTATTCTGATTTAACTGTTTTAGCTGGTATTCTGAGGAATAATTTTTCATTGTCTTTCGATACCTATTCTTTTTGATTTCATTACTGTATTTATTGTATTTCACAATAGAGGATCATACAAGACTGGGAAACATGATCTTTATAAAGAAATCACTCTCAACCTTTTGCATTTCCATAAATGAACTATTATTATCTAGAATATGATAGTATTAGTCCTGATTTATATTGAGGAGATAAAATGAATCTGATCAAAAAATGGTTTCTTATCCCGGCGGCCTTGACCGCACTGATGATTCTTCCCCTATCTTGTGCCTCTGCACCGGAAGCAGCCGTGGAAGAACCCGTGGAAGAACCCGTGGAAGAACCCGTGGAAGAACCCGTGGAAGAACCCGCTGCAGCAGAAGTTGTTGCTGAAAAGGTAGAGGCTGGTGGTGGGATGGAAAAACCGGAAGCTTCGACTGAAGCAGTTGATACAGCCAGAAAAACTGCAGAAACAGCCCGTCAAAAAGCGGTAGCAGCGAAGGCTCCCAAAGCATCAAAAGAAGAATTTGCAAAAGCAGAAGAACTGAAGGCATCTGCCGACACCTTTGCGGCGGCCAAGGATTACCCAAAGGCAGTAGCAAGCTATACCGAAGCAACAGCGGCTTATAATGATTCGGCAAGCAAAGCCGATCAGAAAAAAGCAGAAGCTATCGAGGCTATGAAGGCTGCAGATGATGCCATTGCCAAAACTGAAAAGAATGCTGATGATGCCACCAAAGAAGCAACTGAGGGAGAACAGTGATGAGAACAAATAGAATAGTATTCTTGATAATCCTGTGTTTCCTGGCTGGTGGTTTGTTTGCTCAGTCTCTCAAAGATAATCCTGACTATAGAAAATCAGTTGAACTCAAAAGACAGAGTGAGATTTCCTTTGAAGAGGGAGATTACCAGGAAGCCAAAGAGCTGGCCGAAGAATCTCAGAAATATTCGGCCCTTTCGGATCAAGGGATCGCCATGATGCTCAGTCGCTATAAGGCGAACAGTGCTCTCAGACGATTTGAAGCATCTTTGAATTCTGCTACAAAAATAAATGGCGAGAAGAATTTCCCTGATGAGTTTACCCAGGGTAAGGCCCTGTATGAAACAGCCTATAAGCAGTTTCAGAATGAAAGCTATGCTGACAGTTATATGACATCCCTCAAAGGGATAGAACTGCTTTCTGTCATTATATACATCCCTAAAGAGGGAACAGCTCTTCCTGCCCGCTATGTAGTCAGAAAGTATAATCTCACTAAAGACTGCCTGTGGAATATCGCTGGATATGATTTTATATACGGCAACTCCTGGGATTGGAAACTCCTGTGGAATGCCAACCGGGACAAACTGCCCCAGCCGTCGAACCCCCGCCTGATTCTGCCGGGAATGGTGCTGGAGATTCCTTCGAAATCCGGTGAAATCCGAAGCGGCACATGGGATAACGGCACAATCAAATAATCTCGTAAACCCCTGGTTCTATATATAAATAGATTGCGAATATATGAACCAGGTTTTATACTGTAAAAAAATGACATGTACTAGCTGCAGCTAGACTCAGGAGACAGTGAATGAAGAAGAAACTTATTTTAATTTCAGTATTCTTAATTATATCTACTTCCATTTTTGCTTTGAATCAGAAAGACGGCGTTTATTTTGCACAGGAAGATAAATTCCCCGATTCCGGATGGAAATACAATGTGACCCTGGTTGTTAAAAACGGAAAGATAACATCAGTCAGTTGGAACGGTTCCAACATCAATGCAGGAGATCCTAAAATAGTTGTTTCCAGGGATGGACGCTATGGAATGGAAGCCAAGGGCGGAGCCATGGCTCCCTGGTGGAAACAGGCTCAGGCTGTAGAAAAACAGCTGATCAAGTCACAGGATATTTCCAGTATCACCCTGTCCGACAAAGAAGGACACACCGATGCGGTTTCAGGAGCATCGATCCATGTGGCCCCCTTTGTCAATCTTGTCAAAGCCGCATTGGCAGCCGGTCCGATTGGTTATGGACCCTACAAAGACGGCGTGTACAAGGCGGAAGAGGCTGCTTTTGGCCACGGATACAAATACTTTGTTGAAGTGACTGTTACATCCGGTTATATTGTCGCTGTCCATTGGGACGCTTATGCCGAAGACGGTGGAACAAACAAAGCCCAGAGATCGAAGGACGGAGAATACGGCATGCAGAAAAACGGCGGATCCCTGGCTCCCTGGTGGGAAGAAGCCCGCATAGTGGAAGACAAGGTCCTGAATTCACAGAGTGTGGGACAGCCCGATGCCATTTCCGGCGCCACGATTGGTCTGGACCCCTTCTATACCCTTCTGACCAAAGCTCTGACAAAAGCGAAACGCTAGAAAGCAGTGTTCATGTTATGAAAAAGGCAACCCTCAGGGGCTGCCTTTTTTTTGTGCATTTTCTGAAAATCGCTGGTTTCTGCATTCCATCTGAAAACGGTTCAATTCATCAAAAACCTGCATCAAACCTTCGATGGAAGTATCCTTAAACCCAATTCCGCAGGCCTGCAGTTCTTTAATCAGGTAATAGGTCGATTCGATGGTGGACAGACAATATTCTGCGGGCTGTGTTTTAATATGAAACCTGGATATATAAGATTGATCAAAGGATAAACGGGGCAGATTCTGCAGAACAGGACTTCTGTACATCATTTTTCTGGCCATGACCCATGTCGCATCGATCAGGAAAACCAGCAGTTTCTTTCCCTGCAATGAGGCTTTAAAATCATATGCCCCCGCTGTTGAGGCATCCTTTCCCGGATAAAGAACCATGGGGTGATATTGTTGAGAATCCAGGAGTTCCCGAAACCGCCTGTTCTGATCAAATGTTTTATCGATGATGATTTCAGAATCTGTAAGACTGAGAGATGTCAGCCTCCCCGTTCCGGTTCTCTGTTTGTAGGCTTCCCAGGGATGCATGAGGATTACAAATTTAATACCCGTGTCTACAGCCTGAATCATGGAACAGTAACAGTGTTCTTTGGGACGGAAACAGCGGAGGCAGTTACGGGACTCGGTTTTCAGAGGTTTTTCCAGAGAGCCATGGTCTTCACAAGATGCTTTTTCATGGCAAATTCTGCCTTTTCCGGATCCCCAGCTAATATAGAGTTCAGAATATCCCGATGTTCAAACAGAGATTTTTCTCGGGATTCCAGTAAAAACCAGTTAGTTTCCTTCTGCTGGACATATAAGAATATTCTGATATTTCTCAGTGTTCTTTCGAGTACCAGATTACGGCTGATCCTTGCTATTTCCATATGAAACATAAAATCCGCATCCGTATAAAGTTCCATATTGCCCGATTGAACAGCCTCTTCCAGAAGCTTAGCCAGCTCTTTCAGATTATGTGCACCATCCTCACTCAGATGCTCTGCTGCCAGGCGGGCGCAGTAACTTTCGATCAGGATACGAGTCTCAAACATCTCCAGAAAAATGGTATCCCCATGATTCAAAAAGATCCCTCTTCCATGATGCATGGACAGGATACCCGTCGACTCCATGGATTTAAGGATCTCTCTGATGGTTACAATGGATACACCAAACTTTTCAGCAAAAAATGAGGCCGGGGGCAGCTTGCCATCTTCTGACTTGGGATGCTCCAGCAGAAGATAGGACAAGAGTTGTTGTGAGATTACATCTTTTGGTTTAAAGACATTCTTTTGCATGAACATACTGTAAACCAAATTACTTTAAACCACAATTCCATAAGGACCGTCAGACATCCAGGCTATCCTGATATTCTCACGTCCTTCTTTTTTCAGCTTTGCAATCAAGGTCGTCAGACTCAACTGCAAAAAGAGGGGGATATTGCTGTCGAGAGTTTTATATTTGTTTTCATCCGGCAGATATTCATTCCCGTTGACCCCGGAGAGGATCTCATAATCCTGTTCATCAATCTGGGGTGCATAATATATAAAGTGATCCTGAGGGATAATCTTGAAAAGTTTGGACCACATCTGCACCTGCCACTGATCCGGAACGAATGTCCAGTCCGGTGATTTCAGTATATTGATAAACGCCTCTGTACTTTTTCCTTTTAAGTAGGGCAGAACCTGTCGGTACGTATCTTTCCCGATGGGATCCCTATCAATACAGTCCGCTCCGAGAATCAGATAACTGTCTTTATTCATAAGGGGCATCGCAGCTGTTCCGGTCTTTGCCGCCTGATAATGGTTCTTTCCGACAAAACCGGCATGAGTCACGACAATATCATAGGGTCCTGAATTAACGATGCCCACACTGTCTTTCACCTTTTCATAGGCGGCCAGATGGGCCTTAACCATATCTCCGGCAAAAAATCCGGTCACATCATAATTGTGATTCAAGGTCACGTTGAATATAAAGTCCGCTCCTACCGTAGAGGCTACATCCAGAGCTTCTTCATGACAGGGATTATTCTCGAGGATCAGGTCATCTGAATACACACTATCCAGATTCGGAACACCATGAAATATAAAAGTGGAATCCTCACCAATCAGTCCAGGGCAGATAGATTTCCGCCCCCCTGAAACACCGGCCATAAAATGGCTCTCCACCAGTCCGGTGAGTATTTTTATATGGGCAGCCACATATTTTTTATTTATCTCTATCCTGGTGCCTGACTTTGAATAACCCAGAAATTCAAGATTATCCACATCCAGACAGTCATGGTTTACAACCCTGATACCAAGGCTGAATACGGCTGGATCAATCATATCTCTGAAAACCGAATCCGCCAGCGGGATATGTGTGCCGTTGGCACAAAGAACAGTGATCTGTTCCACCTTGACTCCCCCGTCCATCAGTATACGGATCAGGGGCATCAGAATTCCCTGCTCCCCCTTCAGGGGCACAGGTCTTGTGTTATCGGAAATGACTATGACAGCTTCTCCACCGGGATTTTCATCCACTTTCTTTCTGACTATTTCAGAAAAACTTTCCGTACCGATAGGATTTTCCAGGCAGTCACGAATGGCAGCTTCAGGATCAGCCACTTTATCAGCGCCCTTCATCTGTAGGATATCTGTATTTTCAGGGAGTTCTACACTAAAATGTTTGTCACCCAATTCAAAAGAAGTTGTCATAGTTGGTCCTCACAAGTTTTTAATTAAGGAAAGATCTCCGGTTTTCGCAGCCCGGAGAATGGGACCCATATACTCATCGATAAGATCAGCATTAAGGGGAACGGGCATGTTCTGAAGCTTCATCTTCAACTGAGGATTTTTAGCCGCAGTCAGAGCTCTTTCAATATGTCCGTCAGTAAATCCGGCAACTTCTCCCAGAGTCAGAGGGAAGTTGATCTTACGTGCCAGAGCAAACATGGCTTCAGCAGCAGCTTGGCCCAGATCTTTCCCGGAGAGAGATTCAAAATCCACGGTGGCATAACCATAGGACTTGAAGATATTCCCGACAATGCGGAGTTCTTTTTCTACGGCAGGAGCAAAGAAAACTGAGTAGTAGGGATTCATGATGGCACAGGCTCTTCCATGAGACAGTACATCTACTAAAGAGAAGCTGGTCAGGTGACCGCCATTGGTTCCACCGACCATAATGGCATATCCGCCCAGATCTGTCGCCAGACAGAGGGCATCTCTGGAAGCGGTGTCTTTAGGATTGGCAATGACTTTTGGCAGGTATTCAACCACCAGAGAGATCCCGACTTCTGCAATTTTTTGACACTGTTCATAACTGTCGGTACCAACTGAGCTATAGTACACTTCGAGACAGTGGGCAATACCATCAAGACCACCGTCCATGGTCACTCCCATGGGAAGCCCGTAAGTTACAGCATAGTCAAACACTGGATGAGAAGGCACGATGGCAGGGTCTACAACCAGTTTTTTCTGGCCTGATTTCACATCGGTGATATTGGCATACTTGGTTAAGTGAGCTCCCGAAGAGGCCACTGTTTCGATGGCGATATGGGGACACAGTTTTACACCTTGTTCTTCGCAGGCTTTTGTTACAAGACCAACACCGAAATAATCTTCGATCCCCCCCCCGAGGGTTCTCAGAACTTCTGCTGCTTTGGCCGCATCAATGGTACTTCCACCACCAAAACTGACGATTACATCCGCTTCTGATTCTTTTAGAGCATTGGATATACGGCTCAAGTCTTCAAGGGGACAGTTCGGTTTGGCACCGTTTTCTTCTTTGACTACTTCAACTCCGGCCTTTTCTAGAGACTCACGGATGATACTTACAAATTCTTCACTACCGGGAAATACATCCCGGATGATAATTGCCTTTTTACCCAATTTCAGGGCAACATTACCGACATCCTTGAGGACACCAGCGCCAAAAAGGTAATCATCCCCTTTGAATGCTTTTAATAAATCTTTGGCTTTATCCAGATTTGTCATATTTCCTCCTATAAATATAATCATTATATGATTAGTTCTTTAATATTAGTTACATTTTTAAAATAAAGCAAGTCATGAATGATTACTTGAGGTGGAGATTACTGCGCATGGTGTCAATGTTTTCGGAAATGGCCTTTTTGGCAGCCTTTGTGTTTTTAGTGCGTATCTCTTCCAGTATGATTGTGTGCTCCCTCAGGGTCCTTTCATTCTTTTCTTTGGGATGGATTTTCTTTTCCTTGCTTCTGGTCTGGAGAAAAAAGGATGAAAGCTCCTGGAGCATTGTATAGAGCTTCTTATTACCCGATAGTTCAGCAATTAGAAGATGGAATTCACCATCCAGTTTATTACATATATCGTACTTCTCTTTTTTTAATCTGAATTCAAATTCTTCCAGAGCATCAGAAAGCTTCCCCAGCTGTTCTTCCTGAATTGTTTTGATGCAGGTTTCTACAGCCAGTTTTTCAAGGGCAATACGGATATCAATATAATGTTCAATCTCTTCATTACTGGGATCTATCAGATAGAGCCCTTTTCTGGCTTTACTGATGATCAACCCTTCAGAAACCAATCTGTTAATGGCTTCACGAACGGGAGTTCTGCTCATGGAGATTTCATCAGCAAGATGATCTTCCCGGATTCTGCTGCCGGGTTCATACTTACCCTGGATGATCTTTTCTTTGATCATATTATAAGCAACTTCGTTCAGGCTTTTATGTTGATTGTTCATTTAAATAAAACTCCAATATACTATTA
>NZ_JAQIBL010000320.1 GCF_027859075.1 Oceanispirochaeta sp.
CTGGGGAGGGGCTACCCGCACGAAAGGGAGCTACAGCAACGGGGCGGCCTCCTTTGTCATGCCCTATCTGTTCGGGACTAAGATGAGTGGAATGGATGCGGGCAATCTGCGGCATTCCATGTTGATCATCCTCTGGGGGTACAATGCATTTGATACCCGTATGGGATGTGAAATGTCTCCCCGCATTCTGGAAGCCAGAAAACGGGGTGTTCCTGTGGTGGTTATTGATCCCCGGAGGACACGAACCGTAGACACCATGAGCAGCTGGTGGATTCCCATCAAACCGGGAAGTGATGTGGCTCTGATGGCGGCGATTCTGTTCTTTCTGATTCGGAATGACCTCCAGAATCATGTTTTTATTGAGACTTACAGTACAGGATTCGCACAGCTCAAGGCCTATGTTATGGGGGCGTCCGACGGCATTCCCAAGAGTCCGGAGTGGGCCTCAGAGATCTGCGGTATTCCTGAGGAAGATATTGAAAAGCTGGCGGATCTTTACGGCCGGACGAAAGCTGCGGCCCTCCTGCCGGGGCTTTCTCTGCAACGGGCCATTGCCGGTGAGGAAGCCGCCCGAATGCCCGTGGCACTCCAGCTGGCAACAGGCAATATCGGGGTTCCCGGCGGAAGTTCGGGAGGTCTCTTCTGGGGGAAAATACAGGGTCCCCGGTGCGGGGCTTTTCCCGTTCCTCCCCACAGTGATCCCTCTATCCCTGTATATGAATGGCCTGATACTATTCTGAGTGGGAACTCCAGGGGCAGATCTCTCAAAGGCGCCTACATCACAGGAAGCAATCTGCTGGCTCAGGGGAGTGATATTCAAAAAAACATCAGGGCTTTTCAAAGACTCGATTTGATCATCGGGCATGATTTATTTCTGACTCCCACCATGGCCCTCTGCGATATTGTTTTTCCGGTGGCTTCTTTTCTGGAAAGAGAGGATATTGTGAGCCCCGCGGGTAATTTTCTCCTTTACTCGGCAAAAGCTGTAGAACCACCTCCGGGTGTACTCACAGATTACGCCATCTTTTCAGCTCTGGCCGGCCGTCTCGGCTTCGCCTCAGACTATACGGAAGGAAAATCGAGTTCAGACTGGATCGATTTTTTTTTACAGGATTCCGATATCCCTGATGTTGCCGCTTTCAAAAAGGAGGGTTTGTATATGGGGCAGGAGCAGGAACGAAATGCTTTTTCTGATTTCATTTCAGATCCCTCAAAACATGCTTTGCAGACTCCTTCCGGTAAAATTGAGATTTCGCCCCATGCTTATGAGGATCTGGGATTCCCCGCCTATCCGCACTACCGGGGAGTACACCCTGATGATCCGGCATACCCGCTGTCTTTGATCACCCCCCATCCTCTTCAGGGAATAAACTCCCAATAAGCCAATATCCCCGGGTTCAGAATGGAGGAAGATCTGGGGCTCTGGATCCATCCCGATGATGCGGCAAGCCGCGGTATTCGTACTGATTCCCTTGTGATTCTGAGCAGTCTTCAGGGAAGTATAAAACGAACTGTGCGTATCACAGAAGGGATTATTCCCGGTACGGTTTCACTGAATGAAGGACTCTGGCCTGAATTACTCCGGAGTGATGCCGGAGTCCTGGATACCGGCGGGTCGGTGAATGTGTTGAGCTCGACAGAACCCACATTGCCCAGCTTGTCTTCACGAACCCATACAGTCTTTGTTCAAGTTTCTCTCTTCAATGAAAATTATTAGAATTTTTTATCTTTCTAAAGCGACTTAGATTATATTTAAATTTTAGGAGCTGAGATGAAAATTACTTTTAAAATAATAATTCCCGTTGCCATTATGCTTGTGTTGGCTGTCAGTGTCATTTCTTTTATAGGTTATACGAATATCTCCCGTGAAATTAAGAGTGTGATGCAGGTTACGGCTCAATCAACTGTGGAAGATCTTCTCCAACAGATAGATACGGTGGAAGAGGATACTGAAAAACTTAAAAATGCTTTGAATAATAATTTTCTGAGAATCGCTCGGAGTATTGCCTATGCCGTAGATAAAAATCCTGATCTGCTGTCAACGAAAACAATGCAGGAGATGGCTGCTTCAATCGGTATTGATGAAATCCATGTCGTAGACAGTCGGGGTATCCTTTTTGCCGGATCAGTCCCGGACTTTTTCGGTTTTGATTTCAGTACCAATGAGCAGACCAAACCATTTTTAAGGATGCTGACCAATCCTAAGGCTAAACTAGCACAGAATCCTCAGATAAGAGCTGTTGACGGAGTTCTGTTTCAATATATCGGAGTGCCTCTGCCCAGCGGTACAGGGCTGGTTCAGATTGGAGTGACACCGAAAGAACTTCAAAATTTGCTGGAGTCTTCCAGTAATCAAAATATTATGGAGCAATACCCCTATGAAGAGGGGGGATTCGCTTATATTCTCTCCCTTGAAACCAAGGCTATTATCAATCATTCCATACCTGATAGAATTGGAGTGGATATGTCTGAATTTGACTTCGTTCAAAGGATTATTGCCGAGAAAAACGGGCAATTTACTTATAAATATGAAGGCGAAGAAGTGTTTACGTGTTTTGCAGCAGCTGGTGAAACAATTGTAGTCACGGCCATTCCAACTGGAATCTACACCGGGAGGTTGAGGCCTATTCTATTTTCACTCATTTTCAGTTCATTTCTTGCCCTGTTGATTCTTTCCGGGACCATGTTTGTCATTGTCAGCCGTATCTTTGCTCCTTTGCGCAAAGTCAGCCATTCCCTCCGGGAAATTTCCAGCGGGGATGCGGATCTCACCCGGCGTCTTGAAATTACCAGCCGGGATGAAGTCGGAGACGTGGCTCAGAATTTCAATGCATTTATTGAAAACCTGCAGTCTCTTATCATGGGGATTCAAGTGGCTGTCAGCCAGACACAGAATATTAATATCAACTTAGGTTCCAGTACGAAAACGACCGCATCCTCAACAGAAGAGATCAATAAAAATATTGATTCTGTCAGAAATCAGCTGCAGCAGATGGATGAAAATATCAGTGAAAGTGCGACTGCCATGGAAGAAATTACATCCAATACAAGCTCCTTTGATAATATGATCTCTTCTCAGGCTTCCATGGTGGAAGAGTAGACCGCTGCTATTACCCAGATGATTGCTTCCCTGAACAATGTCGGAAATATCACAACTGCTAAAAAAGAATCCACTGGAGATTTGAAAAGAATTGCGGAAGAAGGAAAAAAGCAGATCGATTTGACATCCAGAGAATTTGCTGTTGTCGCGGAGAAAATTTCACAAATTCAGGAAATGGCAGCGACCATCAAAAACATTGCAGCTCAGACAAACCTTCTATCCATGAATGCCGCCATCGAAGCGGCTCATGCGGGAGATTCGGGAAAAGGTTTTGCTGTTGTAGCCGATGAAATTAGAAAGCTGGCCGAAACTTCCGGAAAATCCTCAGGGAATATCACCACTCTTATCAAGGAGATTACAACAGGAGTAAACAATACATCGGTGAGTGTCGGCAGTACACTGAGAATCTTTGATTCCATCTCTGAGGAGGTTGAATCTACGGTGAATGCTTTTCATGAAATAGAGGACTCTGTCTCGGAACTCACCATAGGGGGAAGACAGATCATGGAATCTACAGAAGAGATCAACAACGTGACGAATGAAGTCCGTTACGGCTCTTCAGAGATCCATAAAGGCATTGAATCTACCAATTCATCCCTGCTGAGCATCAAGGCAAAATCCGGGGCCGTGGATACGGCTATCCTGGAAATCTATAGCAAAGCTTCCGAGGTGGTTGATGCCATGAAGAAGTTGCAGGACATTGGTGATAGTCTGGATGAAATTACAAAGGATCTCTCAAAGAAGTTCAGTCAGTTTATTACCAGTTGATTTTCAAAATTATCATGATTGAGGTTTCATTCCCAATTCTTGCGGAAACATTTCTCCGATGCTCTCTCCGGTATGAATCCTTCTGATGGCCTCTGCCAGAAGGGGTGCCACCGAGAGCACCGTCATGTTGTTCATTTTCTTTTCTTCGGCAATGTGAACCGTATTGGTCACAACAAGCTCTTCCATCCCTGATTCTTGAAGCCGTGGAACCGCATCACCGCAGAGCACACCATGAACAGCGCTGACATAAATTTTTCCTGCTCCGGCTTCTTTTAAGGTTTTCATGGTTTCCAGGATGGTGGAACCCGTAGCTATTTCATCATCAAATATAATGCAGACTTTTCCCCGCACATTTCCGACCATTTCACCCTGGGCTACTTCTGTATCACTGATTCGTCTCTTGTCCACAATAGCTATGGGTACGTCCAGGTGTTCTGCCAATCGACCCGCCCTTTTAGCCCCGCCGGCATCGGTCGCAACGACAATCATTTTTTCTCTGCCTGGCTTGTTTTTAAAGTAGTCTGCTATAAGTGCCGTGGCTGTCAGATGGTCAACGGGCATACTGAAAAATCCGTGGACCTGGGGCGAGTGAAGATCCATGGTTAGAACTCTGTCGGCCCCGGCAGTTTTAAGAAGGTCGGCAATCAGCCGGGCTGTAATGGATATCCGGGGAGCGTCCTTTTTATCAGAACGGGCATAGGAGTAGTATGGAATCACCGCTGTAATTCTTTTTGCCGAAGCACTGCGCAGAGCATCCAGAGTAATGAGCATTTTCATGATCTGTTCGCTCACAGGAGTTGTGAGTGACTGAACTACAAAAACATCCCTCTCCCGTACATTCTCCTGAATCTGTACGGTGATGTTATCATTTGAAAAGCGGGCAATCTTCAGGGAATTGAGCTCCAGGCCCAGAACTTCCGCTATAGAAGTTGTTAGATCCGGATTTGATCCGGCACAGAAAATTTTTAGTTCTTCTTTCATAATGTTGTATCCATCCCCAGCACTTTCAGAGCCAGTTCCACCCTTCCGAAGGGAGAACTGACCTGAAATCCCTGAACATAGGATTCAATGGTACGACAAATTTCAGAGGCAATCCGGATGCCCTCTGCAATTCCTTCTTCCCGGGTCTGACAGCGGCTCATTCTTTCCATCACCTCATCGGGAACTTCTACTCCGGGAACTTCATTGCGCATAAACTCGGCATTCTTGAAACTCACAAGAGGCCAGACTCCGGCAATGATAGGAATGTTTCCAAAGGCGGAAGCCTCGTCCAGGAATTTTAAAAGGGCATCGGGATCAAAGACGGGCTGGGTAATGGCAAACTCGGCTCCCGCCTCAAGCTTTCTTCTGTAACGATCCATTTCCAGTTCGGGAGAGACCGCACAGGGGTTCGCTCCCACTCCGGTAAAAATGCCGGTGGGAGGAGATATCGGGTTCCCACCAAAATCACGGCCGTAATTGAGGTTATGGATCACCTGGGTCAGACCGATGGCATCCACATCAAAGACGCCTGTGACTTCGGGGTAATCTCCCGACTTGGGGGGGTCTCCGGTTATCACCAGAAAGTTATTCACTCCAGCCGCCACTGATCCCAGAATATCTGACTGCATACCCAGGAGGTTCCGGTCACGGCAGGTGTAGTGAAGGACGGCTTCAATCCCTGCTTCTTTCTGGATGACCGAGGCGGCAATCATGGGTGAAACCCTGGCGCTGGCCCGGGGACCGTCGGGAATGTTGATGGCATCTACACCATGGTAGGCGCAGGCTTTTGCTTTGCTGATAAAGGTGGTCAGGTCGGTGCTGCGGGGGGGGGTTATCTCCACGGAGGTCACCATCTTTCCCTGTTTGAGCAGGCAGGCCAGTCTTGATTTCTGTTCCTGAGGGACAGGGATGACTTCAGACGTTTTCCTGTCTACCGCCTTGATTTCAACATGCTGTTTCACCTGGGATGTGGCCTTGACCGTTCTGGAGGCCTTGAGAATATGATCCGGAGTCGTACCGCAGCATCCGCCGATTCCCCTGACTCCCAACTCGATAAATTTCTGTGCATAACTGGCAAAATATTCAGGGTTTGTCAGATAGACCATCCGGCCGTCCTGCTCCTTGGGGAACCCCGCATTCGGCATGGTTATCAATGGTTTCTCCGTCAGAGGCAGGGCTTTTTCGACCCAGTTATAGGTATGGGATGGACCGGTTCCACAGTTCAGTCCCAGAATGTCCAGAGCCTCGCAGGCATTCAGCTTCTGCATCAGGACTTCCAGGCTTTCTCCTCCCGGAGTGTATCCCTCTTCTGTAAGAGTAAAACAGCCGCAGACGGGCAATCCTGTTGACGCTACCGCATCGGCCGCCAGGATCAGCTCTTCGCTGTGGCTGAAGGTTTCGAGAAGGATGAGGTCGACTCCTCCCTCTTTCAGAGCCTGAGCCTGTTCACTGAACACCTCCCTCAGTTCCTCTCGCCTGTTCTCGCCCAGTCTCTGTCCTGATTTCAGGCAGGGCCCCATGGATCCGGCCACATACTGACCTTCTGAGATATATTTCCTAACCAGTTTGACTGCGGTCAGGTTAATTTCTTTGACCTTGTCTCCCAGTCCATGCTCGGTGAGCTTGATACGGTTGGCACCAAATGTATTTGTTTCCAGGACATCCGCACCTGCATCGCTATAGGCCTTGTGAACCTCTTCTACAATTTCAGGATTGGTCAGGTTCAGTTCATCATAACAGCGGTTCAG
>NZ_JAQIBL010000321.1 GCF_027859075.1 Oceanispirochaeta sp.
GGGATATTCCTCATTATGAACGGTTGGTATCTATTTGCCCAGGATATGGATGAGAATCGAGGAATCGATGAGATTATTGGGGAACTTGAAAAAACCCAGAACACCGGATCGATCCAAGGAATTGACGTAAAAAAAGCGGATCCAAAAGTTTTGGAAGAATTAGGCGATTCGGTAATGGGGGAATTGATAGGTAATGTACAGAGACACGAATGGATGGATCGGATGATGGGTGGAGACGGTTCAGAACAGCTTGCCTCTATTCATCGCTCCCTGGGAATTCAATATATACAGAATGATGGAAATCTTGATTCCTTAAATAGGGAATTTATGGGTTCCGGAATGATGGGAGGTTGGAGAAATGGCGGGAATTATACCGGCAGCATGATGGGGTATTGGAGTCCCTGGTTTTGGATTCTTGGTTTTTTTATACTAACCGCCATTGTTATCGTGACCATCCTACTTCTAAAGAAACGCCATCCCTCTGGTAGTTCAACTTTGAACCTGCTTAAAACCAGGTATGTGAACGGGCAAATCTCTCGGGAAGAATTTCAACAGATGAAAGAAGACTTAAAGTAAATTTAGGTGCTCCCGGATACTAAGGGAGTTTTCTGAGAATTGTTGCTGCGTATTCTCATCTATCAGCACCTTGAAGGTAACTTCTTCGACCCTATCTTTCACAAGTGACTAGGTTATAAAACCGTATGTACAGTTCACGACAATGTAATGTACTCAACTGGAACGTATTTCTACCACAGGAGTACTTCTGAATTTATACTTGAGAAATAATTTAACTTTCTTTCATTATCAGGATATGGAGAATTTCGTTCTTTCAGGTCCTAATTGAACAAAGCTAACTCAGAAGCCTTTTCTCGGTTTAACGGATCTGGAAATATTGTTCCTTGTATATAATAATGTCCATCTATATGATTTTTTTCCCTCTATCTCTATGAATCCAATAGAAACACAATGAACACCACTTTTATGTAGGGAGGCTTTCTATGTTACCTTCTATTTATTAGAAGATATCACTCTCTTCCTAGTTTGAATGACCAATGTTCCGGGGTCGTATTTATAGTAAATCCACTGCTAGCTGAGGTTTTGTTTTCTTTATGATCATACCAGTTCATTTTGGTATGATTGGGCTCATAATGTTACTCATTTTATTAATCCACTGTTATATATTTTGTATACTATTATTAAAATCTTTCAAGCCGGAAGATAAAAGCTTAGAATGAGAGAAAGGTTCTTAAGTCTACACAGAAATAACACTGGTTCTGTAAATTACTTAGGTATACCAGGAGTTTTTATGAAAGCACGCAAGATAACCGGCAAGGTTTTTTTATTGGGGTTTCTTGACTGGGATGCCCGTCTTTTTGACTCGCTCATACCCCTGCCTGATGGAACAAGTTACAACGCTTATCTTATTGAAGGAAGTGAAAAGACGGTTCTCATTGATACGGTTGAAACAGAATTCAAGGATGTCTTATTAGATCAACTAAAGGGAGTTAAAAAACTTGATTATCTTGTGTCACTTCACGCCGAACAGGATCACGCTGGAGCTATCCCATCAGTACTTGCAAAATATCCGGAGGCTAAGCTTATAACAAGTGTCAAAGCAAAGGATATGCTTATTGATCTATTGTTGATTTCTAAGGATAAAATCATCACTGTAGATGATGGAGAAACCCTTTCTCTGGGGGATAAAACACTCGAATTCATCTATACACCCTGGGTCCACTGGCCGGAAACCATGTGTGCCTACCTTAGAGAGGATAAAATACTATTCAGCTGTGATTTCTTTGGTTCTCATATCGCTACAACCGATGTCTATGTTACAGATGAAGGGCGTGTTTATGAGGCCGCAAAACGTTATTTTGCCGAAATTATGATGCCTTTTAACAAGATCATCATAAAAAATATAGATAAGGTTCTTGCTAAGGATCTCTCCATCATAGCCCCCAGTCATGGCCCTCTCTATCCAAAACCATCCTTTATTATTGATGCCTATAAAGATTGGTTGGGGAGTCCCGCACATAATAAGGTTGTTTTGCCCTATATTTCCATGCATGGCAGCACAAAAAAAATGGTTGACTATCTTGTGTCTTCTCTTGTTCAAAAAGGTATTACTGTTGAGCTGTTCAATCTTGCTGTCACAGACATCGGTAAGCTGGCAATCGCTCTTGTTGATGCTGGAACAATTGTCATCGGTACACCCACCGTTCTCTCCGGACCGCATCCCAATGTTGTTTACGGGGCCTATTTAGCGAATGCACTGCGTCCTAAAGCGAAGTTTATCTCTATCATAGGTTCTTATGGATGGGGAGGAAAAACCGTTGAGATCTTAGCTGGAATGATTCCCAATCTGAAGGTTGAGGTTTTAACTCCGGTTCTTACCAAAGGTTATCCTTTAGAAAATGATTTCAAAGCTCTGGAAGTTTTATCCGAAGAAATTGAAAAGAAACACATAGAACAGGGATTCAAATAAAAAGCAGTATTGAATCTTTGATTTAGAATGCCGACGGGGTTTTTCCCGTTGGCTTAACTCTCTTTGTGCTGTGTCTTATTTTCCTGATATTGTATGTCAATTTTAATATTGTTAGGGGGAGAATATGAAACCAAGAGGACAAAGTATTTTTCCCAGATACTGAACACTATTTTTCAGAAAAAGAGCTTGGTGAAATGAATAAATAGTTTTAGGGATTTTGACAGAAACATGATTCATGAAAAGTATGAAAACCTTTACCATACACTCTCCATGACTTTCAGCCCTGGTTGAATAAGACTCATTTTCTCTGGCATCGGTTATCCACATTATTTCTGTAGCAGTCTGCCCGAACATGGTTCTTGTCTCTTTCCACTTCAGACCAATCAGCTCATTCTCCTTCTGCTCCAGAATCTCTACCTTTTCAATACCTCTAATAAAGTTATTTGAGTTTTCTATATTAGTTATAAGCTTCCAAACTTTTTCTTTTGAACTGTTTATCCTAGTTTTAGATTGAATATTCATCAGTTTGTTACTCCTTATTAAAATATTAATATATTTGCTAATATTTCCGGTCAGATCTGAATTCCAGTGTAAATTTTCAACTAATATTGCATTGCCAGGGTATTATCGATTAAGTTTTTAATTATGAAATCATCATTCTTCCTCCTTATTACAGGAGTGTTGACTGCGGTCTTTTTTCTTTTTTCTCCTCAACAAAAGTCAACGGGAATTGAAACCTATGCTGAAAAAGAGGGAGAGCTCCTTTTACCACAAAAAAATGTGGCCATTGCTGTTCTGCAGCTCTCAGATGCTGGTTTAAGCTTTATTGATCCCGAACATATCATCAGGATGCGAGTTCTTCAGGATGATTTTATTTCGATGAAGGGTGTAACAAAAATCGAGTCCATCCTGAATGTTTCACGGGTCATCTCGGAAGGGGATGATATTGTCGTGTCCAGGGCAATCCCGGCAGAGAATCTTCTCGTCACCGAGGCATACCTTAAAAATCTCAGTAAAGAAATTCCTGAATTCCCCGAACTGTCACCCTATATCAGCAGTGATCTGGGTACTGCCCTTTTCTATATCTATTTCAGTAATAACACCGATCCCCGGGGAATCCATCAGGACCTGAAGAATCTGCAGCAAAAATGGAAAGATGAGATGCCCTTTGACTTTACAGGCCGGGCTCCCATAATTGCCGAAACAGAATCACTGCTCACAAAAGATATTGTTCTGTTCATACCCATTCTGTTCCTCATGGCCATCCTTATTTTTTCATTATTCAGGAACTTGAAAGCAGTTCTTGTATCGATGTTTTTGATTGTGCTTTCAATTGTTTTTGCCTATGGATTTCTTCGATTCCTGGGAATACAGGACAGCCCGCTCATTCTTCTGATCCCAGTCTTCTGTATTGGTCTTCTCAGTGATTATTTCATTCACTATTTCTATCATCGCTTTCATACTCCCATCAGTGATGGTCATAAAAGTCTGCGTAAACTTCTCATTTTTCCTCTCAGCCTCACGGCTCTGTCAACGATTACAGGGTTTCTTTCTCTCAGCCTGATCAACGGCTCAGGACACCTTCAACTCGGAGGCATCATGGCTGTTGCCGTCGTATTCACCTGGACCGCCGTCTTTTTCTGGATTGATTATCTGGAATTCCCGGCTCAGCAGAAGCAAATGTTTTCAGGGTTTCAGCGGGCTCAGGGGCGTCTTTTTGTTCAAATTGCAAAATACCGTTTCATCTTTTTCCTGGTGATCATTGCCGGCATACTCTGGGGAGGCAGTCAACTCTTTAATCTGTCCATAGAACCTTATCCCATTCAGCAACTTCCAGAAAAAAATACAATTAAAAAAGCGGATCGGGTCATTAATGATGATTTTTTCGGGACACTTCCCTTCTTTATTGAAGTGGATACGGGGGAGACAAATGGCCTTCTTAAAAAAGATACTCTCCTGAAACTCAATGAAATCCATCAGGAATTTGATGACAACAATGTGGGTTATGCCTTCTCGCTGCTCACAGTTCTCAAACGAATGAATTACTATTTTATGGGTTCTGAAGAGTCATTTCTGAGCAGTACCGAGTTTGATGATATTTTTGATGCCTTGAATGAGCAGTACCTGCTCTACTATTCCTCCAGTGTGGATCCTCTGGAATATGAATCACTCCTTGATAATTCATACCGCTATTTCTCTATCAAAGGGCTGCTGTACTATCAAAACCATGAGGATCTGAACCGCTTTATCAGTCTTCTGGAGGGGATTGAAAAAAGACTCCCCGAGGGCTGGTCTCTTTCAAATTACGGGATGGCGGCCCAATTAGTGGTAGAGCAGACTCATCTGAGGAATAACTGGGTTCTCTCATTTTTGAGCGGAAGTCTGCTCATCTTTATGACTGTTCTGATCTATTACCGAAAGCTTGGATTAGCCGTCCTGAGCCTCCTTCCCGGTGTGGTGAGCATGATCATCTCCTTCGGACTTATCAGCATTGCCGGAATAAGCATTGATGCCTTTTCCATCATCTTTGTAGCCATTATCACCGGTTTAGTCATTGATTACAGCATACATACCCTGATCGCTTTAGATCAGATTAAGGAAGTGGAGACACTGTCTCAGGGGTTCCGCAGGGTGATCGGATACAGCGGGATTCCTATTTTTTTGAGTTTTACAACCTCGGTCCTGTCCTTCTCCGTCTTGTTTCTCTCTTCCTTCAGCGGGGCAAGAATCTTGGGCTTTTTGCTCCTGAGTTCCCTTGTTCTTTCTTTTATCATGAGTCTATACTTGATACCGTTGATCATCCTGCCCTTACGATTAAAAAAGGAGAGCATAAATGCGTAAAATTATTTGTCTTTTTGTAATCACTGTTCTGACGGCTATCACGCTGCAGGCACAGAGTGTGCAGGAAATTCTGGACAGCTTTTCAAAATCTTTGGCTATTCCCACTATTCAGGGTTCATTTCAGGTCCAATTGATAGCAACGAGTGGTGACACCCGTGAAATCCAGGCCCGGGTGTACCAGCAGACTGTGGATGAATTTCAGAATAACCGTTTGTTCATCTTTGATTTTCCTCCCACAGTCCGGGGAACAGGACTCCTTATAAATGCCTATTTTGACGGGCGGGATAACAATATGTGGATTTATCTCCCTGCGGTCCGACGCATCAAGCGCATCGCCCTGGATAATTCGGGGGGAGGGTATTTTATGGGAAGCGATTTTACATACAATGACCTTATCAGCAATGCCTACAATAAATTGGAATTTGAAAGGCTGGAAGATCAGGTGATTGAAGGAAATGATTGCTATGTCGTCAAGGCCTGGGGTGCAAACCCCCGGGACCGGCAGGAACATGGGTATGGATATACAATATCTTATCATCGAAAAGATAATTATCTCATGATCAGACGGGATTTTTACGACTTGAGCGATCATTTATTAAAAATTTACACTACCGGAAACTTCCTGGATCTGTATCCCTATATCTATCCGACTGAAATCACAATGGAAAATGTTCAGACCGGGCATAAATCCATTTTGAGTGTGACAGATGTCAGTACCGATGAGATTCCAGACAGATATTTTACACCCCGGTTCCTCCAGAACAATTAAGGAAAAATCATGAAGAAAAGGCAGTTGTTTCTTCTCCTCTTATTGTTTCTCTTTACCCTCCAAGTATCCTCCCTGGATTTTCAATTTGTTTCTTTCATCGATTATTATGGAGGAATCGAACCGGCAACAGGGTATGAAACTCTGCGGGAACGGGCCTTTATGCGTCCCAAAGTGTTCGGTGCCAGTGAGGGCGGTCTCCTGGAATGGCAGGTGACGGCGAACTTCTGGGTCCAGCCTGCAGGTGATCCGGAAATGATCGATCCCTGGGATATACCAGGAGAGACATTTCTTTTTTTTCAAAGTGATAATTTTGATTTGACTCTGGGACAAAAGCTGGTAAGCTATGGTTATTCCGATGTTTATGGCCCGCTGAATGTCCTTCACAGTGCAAACAGGATTCTCCTCAGCGTTGATGATCCTTTTGACAACCGACGCCCCGATCCTCTCCTGCAGATACGGTATTTTCCGAATTTTGACAGCAGTATTGAATTGACCTATGTTCCCATCCCACGTCCAGACAAGGAACAATCAGACTCGGTTGTTCTGCCTGGCTCCAGTGATGTCATCCAATGGAGGGATGATCCTTTTATCAGTGAGAACCCTCACTCCTTCTTTCTGAATTATAGCCACTACGGCGAGAGAGTGGATCTGCAGTTCTTTTACGGTTGGTATACTGAGCAGACTCCCGACTTTGTTATTCCGGCAGCAGATTCTTCTCTGTCCACCGTGATCAAACCGGTCTATCATAAGAAACAGACCATGGGAGCTGCCTATTCTACGGATTTGGGAAATACGACACTGTCTCAGGATTTAGCTTTGAATCTTACAGAGAATCTGGATGGAAAGGATTTGGGCGGTCAGTACTCGGATATTACTCTCAATACTCAGCTCCTGGCCAATCTTCCCGGCGATATTCTCAGTCAGTTTAGCCTGGTCTACTCCTATTTCTTCAATTACAACCGTTATTCTCCTGGAATTGATCCGGATGCCGCGGATTATCTGGCAGGAGAGGTTCAGAACTTTCACAATCAGCCTTACGAGCAAATTGCATTTCTGGTGGGACACTTTGAAAAGAGTTTTTTAAGAGAAAAACTGAAATCCCAACTGAATGTGGGTTTCTTTTTCTCACCGGATATACTGTTGACGCCTCGATTAAGCTATGCCTTGAGTGATTATTGGAGTATTGATGCCGGGGCAGATATAACCCTGGGAGATCCGCCTGATCTCGATCTGCGCCGAAACCCTGTCAACGATAATTTCTATCTGAGAGTGCTTTTCCGTTATTAGAAATCAAGGACTGGGGAGCCCATTCTAAAAATCATCAGTTTTATTTTACCTCCGCCTGGAAGCCAATTATATGCTGGAGGACAATCTCAAAATTCTGAATGCTCTGGAAAAAATGAATCTCACTCAGATTAAGAA
>NZ_JAQIBL010000322.1 GCF_027859075.1 Oceanispirochaeta sp.
TCAGGAGGAATTGGTTTTTATATGGGATTTGTGTTCTATCTTTAAAGTGGGAACAATAGGGTTTTCCCTCTTATTTAGCGGCTGCTTTACGATCAAACAGGATCAGGGAGAAGAGTTGAGAATTCAGTTTTCTGCGAAGAATCATGGATGATTCTCCAGTTTTTTCTTCAAATTATCTGACAATCCCTCAATATAGTAGCCGATATTTTTTTCATACAATTTCAACGAAAAAAACAGATCAAGAATCAGTGATAGTTTGGCCTTACAGATAAAGTCAATCTGAATCCCCTCATCGAGAGGTGTAAAGAAAAGCACATAGCTTGCTTCTTTCAAAATGTTTCTAGAGCCAGTGTATTCAAAGCTTAATGTGTCAATGATTCCAGCGTCTCCAATACTCCACTGAGTCGTAAAATAGGCTTTCAAACCTCTTTTTTTTATGAAAGTATTCAGATCATACTCAATTTCCAGAAGATTCGGATTGTCCCTGTCAGACACCGGATTGATACTGACAAGAAAGGCTGGCAAGGATGATGCAATTTCTGACTCCCGGGTCATACCCTCTAATACCCAGTCGGTGTAGGAATTAAAATCAAGGAAAACCGAATTGAGCAGTTCGGAAGATCCCTTAATCAGGAGTGTGCCCCTGGTCAGATAGGACCTGTCCGGCTCATAGACCGTGGTATAACGATTGTCTCCCCAGAGAGATGTATTGAGTAATAAAATTAGAAGGCCGATCACAAGCCCAGAATATTTATGAATCATAATTTACTTTCTGTTCTTATAACATAATACTTCAAACCCAAAAACCTCATATATTTTGTACATAATCTGAAAAACCATGAATTTATGAAATAATTTTATCCTAAAATATCAATAATCTCTTATACTGCACCTATATGCAATGGAAAGAGATAGCTACGAATTCCCTGATTCTCAAGAATTATGAGCTCTTTAAAAAATCAGGTGTCCTTGATTATATCGATGAGACTCATTCTAACAATAAGGAGCTGGAAGACCTTCTTATTGAAGCCAATGAAATTTTCCGTCAGGAAACTGTGGATGAACTCATTAATCTGATTATTCATTTTCTTGCAGAGAAGTTTATTCCTTCTAATATGGTATTCATTCTAAACGAAGGAATAATGTTCAACAGAATTAAAACCATCGTCTGCCGGAATATGAAGATCAGCAATGATATCATTGTCATAGAGTCTCTTGAACCTTTCGAACAATTCTTCAGGACCTACAGAGGAACCACCAGTTTTCTGATCCTTGAAAATGAGATGGAAGACACAGGATTACTTGCCCCGTTTGTGCCCTATAAACCTAGGATTGTCGTACCGGTTCTGGGAATTTCCGGATTATATGGAATGATCTTCTTTGGTGAAAAAGTTCTGGGAGAAGACTATGACACCAGAGAGATATCTTATATTGACAAGCTGATGAATTTTACATCCATTGGAATTCAAAATACGATTCATTACGAGCACTCGGTGAGAGACTCCAAAACAGGCCTCTACAATCACAATTTTTTTATCCATCGGGTCAACGAACAAATTGCCCGTGCCAAACGTGTACAAAAGCCTTTTTCAGTCATTTTGATGGATATAGACAATTTTAAACTTTTTAATGACAGTTATGGTCATCTGGCTGGAGATGAAGTGATTATCCAACTGTCAAAAGTCTTGAAAAGAGCCCTCCGTGAGGGTGATATCCTCTCCCGCTTTGGAGGTGAAGAATTTACGATTCTTCTCCCTTATGCGGATAAGAATGAAGGTTGGAATGCGGCTGAACGCTTTCGGAAAACCGTGGAAGAGATGGAAACAAAATACCAGGAAAACATACTTAAAATAACCATAAGCCTGGGTATAGCCACCTACAACTATCATGAGAAAATAAATGATATCACTCTTCTGAAAAGAGCGGACGATGCCCTTTATAAATCCAAAAAAACCGGCCGGAATAAAACCACTTCATTTAAATCAGGACTGCTGACCAAGGCTCAGGATATGGATTACAATGAATCGAATCAACCATCTTTGAAGTGAACAGGTTTCAGTCCCGGATTCTGAACTCAGGGGGTGATGATGTGTCTTCTAATGGATACCGTCAGTTTTCCCATTCTATAATGGACCGGCCTGCCTTTTGATACCTAAAGGACGATCGAGGCTTTAAATTTTACTCAGCAGGATCGAACTGATGAGATACATGATGATCAGAGGGACAAACAGAAGATAGTCCATGCCACAGAAACGGTAATAAAAGCTCATACAGCCGTTGGTTGTCTCCTTTTGCGCCTTATTGACTCTCAGAGCCAGAATGTATGTGATAAGACTCGAAAGGATCAAAATGATATAGATATGGGGTGTCTTTCCAAAATACAGTGGGTGAAATATAAAATTTCCGGCAGAAGATATCAAAACAGAACTGAGAAACAGTTTCATTCCCGTATGAAGAAACGTGACCAGGCTTGTCTTAATAATATAGAGCCTGCGATGAGTTGCCCGCAAAAAATAATCTAGAAGAAAAGCACTGAACACCGGCAACGGAAGCAGTGCCAGAAGGTAAAGACCTCCGGCAATAAGGGACACCAGAAACAGAAGCAGAGTTGTCCCGAGGGGATACCAGAGAGGGATGGTTGATAAAGTAGTGGTGCTTTTCATAATCTCCGGATGGTTGCTGGCAAAAAACAAAGCCCTCTTTTCATAATTGATATCAGAAAAGATTATCCCCTTGTATTCACCCAGTGTGAAGTAACCCGCCAGTTTTGACATGGATTTTGTTTTTGTATAGAGAATTTCCGAGGAAGAACCGTCATTCCCAAGTGTCACAACAGCCAGATCAACTCCCTTTTTCGTGTCCTTCTGATAAATGAACCTCGTCGTCTCAGTGTCTGAATCGATGATTTTATATTTGCTGTTGAATAAAGGAACAGAAACACGGTTCTCCTGAGTTATCTCCCCTGAGTTCAGATCACTCTTTTGAATCATCATACGATTGACCTTGTTTTTTCTGTCCCGGGATGCATAGAGAGCCGTCAGAACAGGATCACCGAGAGCAGTATCCTTTAGATACTTATATTCTTTTGCCGGGACATTCTCAGATATAATTTTATCCCTAAACAAACCCGTGTCTGAATTAATTTCTGTGAGATGAATATCAATAGTATCCCATTTATTTTTATGAATACTCAGTACAAATAATTTCTTCCCGGATTGAACCACTTTGAAAGAATGAATGACCCCCGAGGAGATGGGAATCTGGTCCTCATCGAAAGCCGTGTGTTTATACTGGAGGCCATCTGAATTCAAGAAAACAAGGAGGGAGCCATCGCTCTCAAAATCAGAGAGTGTCTCTTCAATCCTTTTAACCGAATAAAAACCCGTATTCACCTGAATATCAACTTGAAATAAAGAGGATATTTTATAGAACAAGCGAATGATATCCGGTTTCAGATAAGCCGCTGTAATTTTAGATGCCTGTGAGAGGTCAAGATCGATTGTTATCCAGTCTTTTGCTTCCCCTTTGATATTGAGGGTGATGATCTGCAGTTCTTTTCCATCAACGGAAAGAAGAGTCACAAGTTCTGAATCTTTCGGACTGATCGTAAGGACATGATAGTTCACCGTTTTAGAGAATCCGTAATCCATATCGGACAGTTCTAATTCACGGCTCATCTCATGAGAGGGGGGGCTAATAAGTGTTTCTGTGAATGAGTATCCGTACCAGAAGAGTAGAAATAGAATGATCAGACTTAAAATAATAGATTCCTGTGGAAAGGAAACCCTTTTAATTGGAGGATTCATACAGTTAATCTCCTAATTCATTATAACATTCAGGGCCCTTCTTTTGAAAGATTCTTTTCCTCTTTTCAGCTTTACCAGTCCTGGATTTAGAGAGGAATAATCGTATTTGATGACATCCCCTCATAAGCCTCTTCCTTTCGGAAGGATTTAAAGCATTTTCTCCATATTTGAATATCAAAAGAAGCCGCAGGACATCCTCATGATGGGGAACGCCTGTTCTGGCGGTGGCCGGGAGTCCCTGGAACCATTGGATCCAACCTCCCTGTACAGGACTTGAAATACCCCATTTTTTATTCATTTTTTTTGTAATTATCCGAAGGGCTTTATGAATCTCATGATCAGAAAACCGATTCTGGAATCTATAATATGATACAGGAATCAGGATAAAAACCAGCAGAATCAGAAGAGTCATTCCTGTAGAACCCAGCATTTTTTTATCCCAGAGAAAGGTGCTGTTTTCCAGATCATCTACAGAGTTCCTAAAGCCCATATGCTCCAGCTGGGATTGTGTCATTGCATCAAATCCTATGGTACCAGTAGAGAGAGTATCCTGAAGACCCGTGAATGGCGGGGTCACTTCCCAGGGGACCCAACCCCACTCATCAAGATATATCTCCGGCCACTGGTGTGCGGAATAACCTGTAATTGATACAGTTCCCTCATAAGCGCCCTGTCTTTGAAGGCTATCATCTTCTGATGGCACAAGAATAAGAAATCCTTCTGCGATTCTGACCGGGACTCCCATGATTCTGGCCAGAAATGCCGCGGCGGTGGAGAAATGAACACAGTATCCGCTGTAGGTTCCAAATAGAAATTTTTGAACCATCTTGTCAGAACTCTCCGTATCCAGTGAATAGGTGTAATGTTCGCTGAGATAAGAATGGATATTCATCAAGGTTTCTTTATTATCTTTACCTTTCAGCGACTGAGAGAGTGACTCCAGATCATTCTTCAGGCTGTCTGGAACATTCATGGCTCTCTGCTTTTCCCTCTCCACCATTTCTTCTGTTTGAGGATTGCCGGAATGATATCTGTTATACAGGATGAATGAGTCCCCTTTTGTCAGAGGAAACTCGTCAGGGGGCAGGCTGGCCAGACTCCTGTCTACAGAATAAAACTGTCCCTTGTACTGAACATACTCCGTCCAGGTATGAAGGGGGAGTCTTGTGTAGATGTCTGTCTCAACGGTCACTTCAACTCTTTGAAATGAAAGCGAGCCGGGAAGAGACTCAATTTTTTCAGGAATGCTCAGATTTTCATATATCCATAAACCCTCTCGGTATGCATAGAAAACATCTGTCTTGAGATACAACAGCGACGAAGGTTCCCCTGAAATTGTAAATATAATTTTAGGGGATAAAAGTGGTTTCTCTCCGGTCTTTCTTGATGATTCATATGAATACCCATACCCCGGGATCTGGAGGAAGAGAGGGAGATCCGGAAAAAGAAAAGACAATCCCTTCTGAATATTTCTGGATGTACCATCAATGAAGTGACTACCTCTGGGTTCCTCCTGCAATACAGGGATCAAAAAGGCGAAGAAAAGAGCCGGAATGAGAAGAAACATAACAGCATAGATTCGTTTCAGTGGACCCTTTCCTACTATGGAGAAATTCAGTTTTAAAGCTATAAGCAATAAAAAGGGAAGAAACAGTCCTGTAGATGGGTAGAGAATGATCAGAACCATATTGATTAACAACAAGAGGTTCAGTAGGGCCTGAGTCTTATTCGGGTTGAGGATGAGAGAGGAGCAGCCATAGGAACTGACAATGCCGGCAGCATAAACAAAGGCGAATGAGATGCTCCCTGCCGGTCTCCCGTCAGCAAGAAGGATGAGCCAGGCATGATAATGATTCTCAGGAATAAGCAGGATGAAAATGAGGAATGATAGAAACAAAATAAAATAGAGACTGATCCTGCTTCCCTTTCCCCATAGTCTTATATTGAGGAACCCTTTGTGACTGCTTTCCAGATAGGATAGAAGCAGAGGCAACTCGATGAGGAAGATCATAGAAACCGGACCGGAGGCATCCAGAAATTTGTATAGACCCAGATACAGCAAGGGTGGAATCAGGAATAAAGCCGGCATTGCAACTCATCCTCCAGGGTGGATGATGATGTGATTTCAGAGATTATCGCCCCCCTTTGCTCCAGTCTGATAATGAGTGACCTGATGCTAAGGAGATCTTCTTCATCCATCCCGATTGTGACCGGGATTAAATGATCGATGGACCCCAAAGAGGAAAACTCATCAAGAAGTTCCAGATCTGATAATCCGGACACGACATAGAGACCTCCTGTTGAAGGTATCTCTCTCAATTCTTCCAGATCCGGGACATCAAACTCAAGGAGTAATGTTGACTGATAGAGTATCCTGAAATCCTGCTCGGTGGACACCATCTGGTTTTCCCAACCCGGATAGCCATGAATGATCAGCTTCTGTCCGGTATGAACAGCCGAAAACACCAGGCAAAGAAAGACTTCAAGAACCGTATCATCACACAAAGCAATTCGTCCTGAAGATCTTCTGTCAAGGAAAAGATGAATCTCATCACCCCCCCGGGTGGTATAGGTTTTTATAAAAGGAAGACCCCATTGTACGAACCGTGACCAGCTGATATTGCTGAGCCCCTCCCCCGCTCTGTATTCCCGCAGCCCCTGAAACATATAGGCTTCTCCCTGACTTCCTGTAAGCGCCTTACTGCTTCCTCCATTGGAGGGGTGTTTTCTGAGTTCCTCGGGAATATCAATCAAACGGGGGTATACATAAAATGACTGGCTCCAGATGGGAAGATCAACTGAGAGAACAGCCGTTAATCCTCTCAAAGAGAGTCTGGACAATCCCAGAGTATAAACACCCCTGATTTCGGCATGGACATCCTGTTTATACTCCCAGATTTCATCAGAAAGGAGAGAAAAAAACTGAGGAGGAGTCTCATCGCCTTGACGGGAATGAATACGGGCCTGTTCAATCCTGATCCACGGGACTGGAAAGGGTGTTCCTTTCTGAATCTTAATGGAATACTTGATATGATCACCCTTACTGATATGATCTCGGTCAAAATCAAGTGAGTAGCGGAGAGTCTGACTGTTGATAATCAGGAGTATGAAATCCAGGACGTATAGAGCGAACCAGAAACGTGCCAGCCGTATATAGACTCCTCCGAAATAAACAGAAGTCAAATAGAACAATACAGACCCGATGAGGAAGAAAAGGAAACCCTCTTTATGGATGTACCGCGGCAGTTTCATAAGGATGGAACGAATACTTCCTTCAGCTTATCCGGAAGGAGTTGTTCCACAGAGAAACCTTTACTTCTGGCTTCAGGAGTCAGAAGCAGACGATGCCTCATGACAGGTTTTGCCATGGACAGCAAATCTTCGGGAATAAGAAAGGAACGCCCCTGCCTGACAGCCAGACTCTGCCCGGCCCTGAGTAGGTGCTGGATTCCCCGGGTGCTCAATCCCGTTTGAAAGATTCCTGATTCCCGGGTCTTTCTTCCCAGATCAACGGCAAAATCCAGTACTTCTTTTTCGACATAGACCGATGAGATTAAGATTCTCAGATCTCTGATTTCCTCTGGTGAAGAAACGGCTGAAATGCCATCCAGAGGTTTTTTGTCCTTGAATTCGCCCAGAATAAGTGACTCGATTTCCCTTACGGGATACCCCGGGGTCATGCTCAATCCAAAACGGTCCAGTTGCGATTCCGGAAGATTATAGGTTCCGGCATACCAGGAAGGATTCTGAGCCGCCGCCACAAAAAATGGTTCGGGCAAGAGCCTGTGAACTCCATCGACAGTGACAGAGACTTCCTGCATGGCCTCCAACAGGGCGGACTGAGTCCGGGCAGGAGCCCTGTTCAATTCATCGGCCATAATAAATTGATGATGAATAGGCCCTTCCTTATAGAGGAATTCCTTTTTAGCGGATTCCCAGATCATCATCCCCGTAATATCGCCGGGAAGAAGATCAGGAGTGAATTGTATTCTTCCCGTATCAAGACCAGATGCGGTGGCCAGACAGCGAATGAGAGTGGTCTTGCCGACACCGGAAACATCTTCAATTAAAAGATGCAGTCCGGAGACAAGAGCAAGAACCGATAGTTCCAGAGCCTCAGGTTTTCCCAGGAATCCCTTTCCTGTCTCATCTATAAGATTCTGAATAACGGCGGAAGCCATCTTGTATTTTTTTTCCCGGTTCTCCATTCATCAACCTCTCTTTACTATTATAGTATGACAGAGAGGAGAACTATAGGGGATAATCTTTTAAATCGATTTGGTCGATAAAAATCAGAATCCTTATCAATTTCTAGCATTTTTTTTATTACAGGGCCTTGAATTGATTCTCCATTTAGCCAATTATCTAAATAATGATTAAAAAAATGGACAGGAGTTTCATATGGCAGAAAATAAAATAGGATTTTTCGCACGCTATCTTTCCTTGTGGGTCGCCGGATGCATTGCACTGGGAGTATTCATCGGAGTTTTGTTTCCTCAGCTGCCCCAATGGCTTGGAAAGCTGGAATATGCCAATGTTTCGATACCCGTTGCAATTCTTATCTGGCTGATGATCTATCCCATGATGCTCAAAGTAGATTTTAAGAGCATTGTCAATGCTGGTAAAAAACCGAAAGGACTCGTGATTACTCTTGTGATCAACTGGCTGGTTAAACCGTTTACAATGTATATAATCGCCTATTTCTTTTTGAAAATTATTTTCAAATCATTCATTCCTGATGACCTCTCAACTGAGTATCTTGCAGGAGCTATCCTGTTGGGGGCTGCCCCGTGCACCGCCATGGTATTTGTCTGGAGTTCATTGTCTGACGGAGATCCCGGGTATACAGTCGTTCAGGTAGCCGTGAATGACCTGATCATACTTGTGGCCTTTGCTCCCATCGTGGCTTTTCTGCTTGGTGTCAGTCATGTTCAGGTTCCTATGGACACTCTGCTTTTCTCGGTTGTTCTTTTTGTTGTTATTCCCCTGTCGGCAGGATTCATCAGCAGGACTGTACTGATTAAAAAACAGGGACAGGACTGGTTTGAAAATGATTTCTGCAAAAAGTTTGAGGGTATTACTGAAGCAGGTCTATTATTGACTCTGATCATCATCTTTTCCTTTCAGGGAAAAACCATCATGGCCAATCCATTAGCCATTTTACTCATCGCGATACCACTCATTGTGCAGACTTATTTTATCTTCTTTCTCGGATTCGGATGGTCCAGGCTCTGGAAGGTTCCCTATGCGGTTGCAGCACCTTCCGGAATGATTGGAGCTTCCAATTTTTTTGAATTGGCCGTGGCCGTAGCCATCAGCCTCTTCGGTCTGTCCTCCGGCGCCACTCTGGCAACTGTTGTCGGCGTGCTGGTTGAAGTTCCGGTCATGCTCAGCCTTGTCAAAATTGCCAGAGCTTCCAGAGAAAAGTTTCCTCAGACCAATGCTTTTTGATACACCCTGTATTTCTTAATCTGAGTGAGATTCATTTTTTCCAGAGCATTCAGAATTTTGAGATTGTCCTCCAGCATATAATTGGCTTCCAGGCGAATGTTCTTCGGTTCAAGAGCCTTGTATAACTGTACATAAAGAAGCACATCCAGTCCCTGGCCGTGATATTCCGGAAGCACGGCCAGACCCCAGAGCCTATAGTCTTTTATATTCTTTCGTTCATGAATCAATCTGTAAATGGTGAATGGATTCAATCGGCCCTTGATTTTTTTGAATATCACATTGATGTCAGGAAAGCCAAGGGCGACAGCCACAGGAACGCCTTCATCCTCCACAAAGAGGATAGCTTTCTCATCAAGTATCAGTTTTAATGTTTTCACTATGGAGATCATCTCATCTTCTTCAACAGGAACAAAACCCCAGTTATCTGCAACAGCGGCATTTAATATATTCAGAATATGCAGGGCCTCGCTTTTAAGCTCCCTTTTGTTGATATTCCGGACAGTCAGGTTCTTCCTTTTCTCCAGGATTTTTTTGTCAAAGCTTAAAAACCTTTCGGGGAGGCCATAACCTTTTCCAGCATCAACTTCATACACCAGCAAATCTTTCGCCTTGGAAAAACCTGATAATTCAATAAAATCATTGTAATAGAGTGGATTGTGGGGTGACATATAAACCGGACTGGTATTTCCTTCCAGCAGGAATCCCCAGGATTCTGCTACAGGATTGATCGGCCCCCGGATGTCAGTCATTCCCCGCTCAAGAAGCCATTCATCTGCCGCGGAAAACAGGGCTGCCGCCACATCCTGATCATCAATGCATTCAAAACTACCGAACATTCCGGTTTTGCTTTGATAGTATTGATTAAACCGGGGATCAATATAGGAGATGATTCTTCCAACCGGTTTGAACTCCTTGTATGCCAGAAGCATACAGTGCTCCGACCTGTCTAATACAGGATTATTCCCTTTTTTATGATCCAGAGATTCCAGGATGTTCAGAGGAGGAACCCAGAGGGGATCATTTTTATAGAGGTCTCGGGGAAGCCTGACAAATTCTCTGAACTGTTGCCGTGTTGGGACCGGTTGAACTCGTATATTATTCTTTATTATGATTTTCCTTC
>NZ_JAQIBL010000323.1 GCF_027859075.1 Oceanispirochaeta sp.
CAGCCCATAAACTTGTTGCTAAAAAATCCATTATGGCTCTGACAGATGGCTGCAGTAATGAAATACTTATCAATCTTAACTATCAGTCTGCTGCCAGGCCGTTGTATCCCCTCGATCGAGATATTAACTACAAAGCAGATCAGATCCCTGAGATTTCCAATCATTGACATTATATTAATGACTCCATAAAGAAGAATTGATACCATTATCCCTTTAGGATTATGAAGTGAATGCTGTCTTTGTGGCCACCAAAAACACACCCATTTTGAAAGCGTGAAATCAAGGCTCAGCTGGGTCTGGTTTATGAGAATGACAGGTAATCCCTTTTTTTGTAAGTTTTAAGTTGCGGTACTGAGATCCCTTCCCGGTTGACTGCCGGGGAGTCAGTCAGCCTGTGAATTTCAGGATTGCATAAGGATGGCGACAGCACTGCTGACAATGGCGGCAAAAGTGGCCAGCTGATAGAGTCCCTGCCGGTTAAAACGTCTATCCATATCATTAAAACGGCGGTCAACTTCGGCGAACTGCCTGTCCGTGTTCAGCTTCTGCTCTTCAAAGCGCTTCTCCATATGGACCATCATTCTTTCCAGATTCTCATTCTGATATTTGATACCTTCTTCCACGCGAACCATTCTTTCTAAGAGCTGTGGACTGAATTCGGCTGATTTCTGTGGAAAGGGATAAATGTTTTTCTCTTCCATCCAACTGACAAAGTGATCTTTGACATAGTTGATAATGTCCTGCTGGTCTTCTCTCACCTGAACGTCTCCCAAGGGGATTCCTCCTTATACTTTAAGGCTTTCTAATTGAGTATACAAGTGAGATGAAGCTGGTGATTCAAAGAAAAAGGACTGCCTCTACTATCCAGGACTATTTTTCTGCCGGTACTCCCTGATTGTCCATGGTAAAACGGAGGCTCTGGCCATCGGCCTGTTCCAGGACGGTTGTGGTAGTGGGAAAGGCAAACTCGATTCCGGCTTCTGAAAACTCTTTCATGATCTTGAAGTTCACTTTTTCCGAAAATTCCATAAACATCCAGTAATCCGGTGGAAAATACCAATAAATCATCAGTATATTCAGGGAGTCGGCATTATACTCGTTGAAATAGACTCGGGGGGGGAAGTCTTCATTCATCCCTTCATGCTGATCCAGTATTTTTTTAATAATATCAAGGGCCTGTTCCATCTTATCAAAGGTGGTTCCGTAGGTCACTGTAATATTGGTGAGCCTGCGGATATGGGGGCGCCTTCCAATATTCTCAATGGAACTGGATGCCATCTGATCATTGGGTATAATCACCTGATGTCCCACCAGGGTCCGGATTCGAGTACTTCGGAACCCGATGGCTTCGACCGTACCATCATAGTTATTGACCTGAACTCTTTCTCCGATCTTGAAGGGTTTATCTGTCATGATCATGATGCTGCCGAAGAAGTTCTTAAGAGTATCCTGAGCAGCCAGAGCGACGGCCAGACCACCAATACCAAGTCCGGCCAGAAGAGCCGTCAGAGGTTTTCCTGTGATGACCTGAACAGCACTGAAAATACCGGCCAGGATAATTAATATCCGGATAATCATACGGAGCAATTCAACAAATGTTTTATCCACGTTATTTGTATTTTTGTCAGAGAAGGAGCTCAAACGCGTTCCCAGGGTTTCAACGAACTGGTAGATAAAGAGAATCACAGCAGACAGGAGAAGAAGATTGATAGTTTTATCCAGAATTCCAAAATACTCGGGCATGCCGGGAATCATCTGTTTAAACCAGAGAAGGATACAGGCCAGAGCAATCAATTGGATAGGAACAAACATGGACCGGATAATGAGTGCAATCCGTCCACTTCTGTTTGACCCTCTCAGGACGGCACCGGCGGTTTTAAAAAGCTTCTGTATGACCATCAGGATCAGGAAAGAAATGACTAATCCATTGAGCAATAAACCTAAGCGGAGGGTTTCAGAACTCTCAATCTCTGTGGGCATCAGACCCAGGATGTTCCAAAGAACGGTAGAAAAAGCCAGAAAAAAGAGTGTGAACTTCAACCTTCTGTTGGATGATATTAAGACAATGTCCTCTGGTGCAGAGTCAGGAGTTTTCGAATTGAGATAAGCGACGGCAAGGTTCAGGACCATATAAACGGGGATGAGGACTCCAGAAATCAGGATTGTGTTCGAAACAACACCATAAACCAGGTTCCAGGGAAACAAGGGTCCCGGGCTGTGCTTCACAATTCTCAGGAAAACATAAAAAATCTGGAAGCGGAGAAAAACTCTCAATATCCTGAATAGTTGAAAAAAAGGAAAGGATCCACTGTCAGTCTCAATTTTTGAACGCCTCGTTCTGATCAGGGAGAAAAAAACTAACTCCTGAATCAGAAGAATACAGAGAAGAAGGGCAGCACTGTAAAAAAGAGAGACATAGGACCAGTCAGAAAAAAGACGTAATAAACTATCAAAATTAAACATATATAACCCTTTAAAATTATTTGAAAGTCATTCTTTTCCCTTTCAGAAAACGGGAAAGAATGAGACCCATTTCGGGACATCTGAGGTATCCATAAGACTTATGATGATTTTCATCACCCTCCATCTCATAATTATTATACACAAAAAGATCTTCCGGTTGAACCTGAAGCCTGTTGGGAAGAAAATCATTTGTCAGGTCTGCATTCGTAGCTACCCGGTCCTTGAAATCGGCAAGATTTTTCCAGGAACCTGTAATATTGCCGGGTGTTCTCAATTCCTTTGGAGAATCTCCCAGTGCCTTGAGATCTGCAAGTAGATGACTCTTCACCACTGGGAATCCCAGGGGAGAGCCGATAGTAACCAGGGTATCAATTTTTACATCCGGGACATACTGAGTCAGGACATCCCAGGCAATGATGGTTCCCATGGAATGGGCGATAAGGAGGATTTTTTTACGACGGTTTTTCCGAAGTGTATCCGCCAATAGCCGGCATATCTCATCCCTGGCAGACGAGGCATTGTAAGGAGAATGGTGGTAGTAGGCGTCCAGATCCTTTACAAAATGTTTGAGAATAAAGTCTGTCAAACCATTGAAATGGGATGTTCCGTCTTCTTCCAGCAGCATTTTTTCCAGTTGATCGTTAATATGTTTTCTGATCCGTTGTTTAACAGTACTGTTCTTCTGAACTGGAAGTACAGCACTGCCCTTTGTATAGGGTTCCCTTAAGAAACCGGGATCAGACTTATCCTTGCAGGAGGGGTCTAAAGCGTCATGATGTACAATGGATGCCCAGTAAACCAGTTTAAATCGAAAGAACCAGAAAGAGCCTCTACCTTTTAATCCTTCCCGGATGGCCGCTTTCCACCATGTCTGAAGCTGTTTGCTGGGAGGTTTATTACCCATGCCATGAATACCGATGATGATTCTGCTCATATGCAGACTATATTAACATATGCATTGATTATTTTGGATGTCAGGTACTTTTATTTATGATTAGAATTATAATTTCCCTCTGGTAAGTCTATAATAATGGTCTACCACTCAGAATGAAATTCATTAAGGAGACATGCATGGCCAGATTCCTGAAAAAGAAAACAGATTCATTAGGAAAAAGTCCCGGCGACCTAATTTTTGTCGGAGATAAGAAGATGGATGAGCCCTCAATCAAAATGATTGATTTTGATACAGACCAATTGCAGGAACAGGAAATTCAGAAAATTGAAGAATGCCTCAGCTGTAAAGATAATGACACTGTCTCCTGGATCAATATTAATGGTCTTCATGATCTGGATCTGATAAGGCAGGTGGGTGAGGGATTCAATCTTCATACACTGACCCTGGAAGACATTCTGAATACCGGTCAGCGGCCCAAGATGGAAGATTACGACGATTACCTCTTTTTCGCCCTGAAGATGATGAGCTACGATGAAAAAAAGGGTATTGTGAACAGCGAGCATCTGAGCATTATCATGGGTGGCTGCTTTCTCCTGACCTTTCAGGAACGGCCCGGAGATGTCTTTGATCCCGTCCGGGAAAGAATCCGGAAACAGAAAGGCCGGGTCAGGAAATCAGGAATAGACTATCTGGCCTACTCCCTGATGGATACGATCATTGATAATTATATCCATATCATTGAGCGTCTGGGAGAACAGATCGAAGATATCGAAGTTGAAATTCTGGATAACCCCGGTAAGTC
>NZ_JAQIBL010000324.1 GCF_027859075.1 Oceanispirochaeta sp.
AAAGAAAACTATCCTGATCTCTATAAGAAAACATTCAGCTTTGTTCAGAGTAAGGATTTTATCGCCGGGAAACTGACAGGACACCACGGCATAACTGATTACTCCGATGCCTCTCTCACTTGTGCTCTGGACCTGTCAACAAGAAAATGGTCGCCGGAAATACTTGAAATGAACAAGCTGAGCATTGATAAATTTCCGGAACTACTCCGCTCCCATGATAAGGGGGGCATTCTGAAAAAAGAACAAGCCGATCTCCTTCATCTGCCTCAGGGTCTACCCGTATTTATAGGAGGCGGAGACGCAGCCTGTTCCGCAAGAGGAGCCGGAATAGCGGACTACCATACGGCACAGAATAATATAGGAAGCAGTTCCTGGATATCCATTCTATCCCCCAGCCCGCTCATGGATTCAAAGAGACGAATTCAGAATTTTTATGATCTTGATGGTATTAATTTTAATATTTGCGGCACTGTTCAATCTGCTGGTATAGCCTTGGACTGGTTAGTGGATCAGATAGTAGGGGATTCAGAATCGATGGGCAGTAAATACCAATATTGTGACGACCTGGCAGGACAGTCCAAACCAGGGTCTGAAGGATTATTCTTTATTCCTTACATGATGGGTGAAAGAACTCCTCATTGGAACTCCTCTTTAAAAGGAGGTTTTCTGGGGCTTTCTCTGCATCATAAGAGGAAGGATATTTGCCGATCAGTGTACGAGGGAGTCGCTTTAGCTTTAAAAGATGTCCTGGATGTATTCAGTGAAAATGGAAAAAACGTAACAAGCCTCGCACTGACGGGAGGCGGTGCATCTTCATTGTTCTGGAATCAGATCATGAGCGATATCTATCAGAAGCCCGTAAAAATCCCCCATGCTCCTAAGCAGGCTACGAGCCTTGGAGCCGCCATGGCTGCAGCCGTAGGTATGAAGGTATATAAATCCTATAGCGAAGCAGCCCAGCTTGTTAAAACAGAAAGGGAAATACTGCCTCTTGAAGAGAATATAGAAACCTATGAAGGAATTCACAGGATCTTCAAAAGTATTTACCCGACCTATTCACAGTTATCAAATATATTAATTGATAAATCATAGAGGATTGAAATGAATATTGCCCAGATTGAAAAGAAAAATGCCTTAAGATTTATAGAGATATCCAAACCGACACCGATGGAGGATGAAGTTCTGATTGAAGTCATGGCCAGTGGCATTTGCGGCACCGATGTCCACATTTACCAGGGTGATTACAAAGGAAGTTATCCAATAATACCCGGACATGAGTTTTCTGGAATCATCCAAGAAGTCGGAGACAAAGTCAGAAACTTCAAGATAGGAGACAGAGTCACTATTGAACCGAATTTATCTTGTGGGACCTGCTATGACTGCTTGAGCAATCGCCAGCACTTTTGCCAGAATGTACAATCGGTTGGCGTCACAAAACCTGGCGGGATGGCACAATATGTATGCGTTCCTGAAAGGGCTGTTTTTCCAATAGGAGATCTAAGTTTTGAAGAAGCCGCTTTTATGGAACCCCTATCCTGTGTTCTCCATGGTGTAGAGCAGGTTAATCCAGGCCTTTCGGATTCGCTGCTCATCATCGGAGCCGGTCCCATTGGCCTTCTGCTGCTGCAGAGCTTTCTGGTAAAGGGATGCTCACGTGTAGACGTCATAGACAAAGATGAATCAAGACTGAAAATGGCGACAGCTATGGGTGCATCTTCAATCTCTACACAGTTGGATGTTAATAAAAAAGAATCCTACCATATCGTCTGTGATGCTACTGGTGTCACCTTTATTATGGAAGAAACGTTAAATTATGTGCGCCCCTCAGGGCGGATTTTATGGTTTGCGGTCCCCCATGTTGATGCTGAGATCAAGGTACATCCCTTTAAAATGTTTGAGAAAGAAATTTCAATTTTTTCTTCTTATACATCTTGTCGGAACTCATGGCAGGCACTTGAAATGATACAAAATAAAAGAATCAACGTCAGTAAACTGATTTCTCACAGAATTCCGTTAAAAGATTTTGAGAAAGGCTTGAAAATTCTGCAGAACCATTCTGAACCTGCAATGAAGATTCTAGTTCTACCACAGGAGGATTAATATGAGATCTATTGGAATATACTACGCCTATTGGACGGACAGCTGGGAGGCCGATTTCCTTCCCTTTATCCCGAAGGTTAAAGCCCTTGGTTTTGATCAGCTTGAAATCAATGGCGGTGCCCTTGTAAAACTCACAGGGCAGCAAAGAATGAAGCTCAAAGAAAGTGCAGAAGAAAACGGCATATCTCTCAGCTATGGCATTGGACTAACTGCGAACTATGATGTGTCTTCACTCAATGAAAATATACGCCGGGAAGGTGTTAATTTCATGAAACGCATGATAAGTGCTGTGGCCGATATGGGAGGTGGTATGATTGGGGGGACCGTTCATAGTTACTGGCCCGCTACTCCACCCGGGAATCTATCGGTTAAAGAAAATATATTAAAAAAAAGCCATCAGAGCATGAAAGAAATGATACCTCTGGCAGAAGACTTGAATGTCATATTGAATGTAGAAGTCATCAATCGATTTGAACAATTTCTTCTCAATACTTGCCAGGAAGCTGTTGATTATGTCGAAGAAGTGAACAGTCCGAACTGTAAAATTCTCTTAGATACTTTCCATATGAACATTGAGGAAGATTCCTTTTTCGATGCCATTAAATTGGCAGGCCCTCACCTTGCAGCTCTGCATCTGGGTGAAACAAACAGAAAGCCGCCTGGATGCGGAAGAATACCCTGGGCCGAAATCAAAACCGCCCTGGATGCTATTGATTTTAATGGGCCACTGGTCATGGAACCATTTATCAGACCGGGAGGGCAGGTTGGTAAAGATATTGCCCTCTGGCGGGACTTGATGCCGGGAGCAGACTTAGACAAGGAAGCAACCAAAGCCGCAGATTTTGTCAGAAAAACCCTCTGTTAGGGAGGTCAGTTGAAATGAAATCCCCTGCAAAGGGGTTTTCTATCCTTCCGGTCGTCGCCTGGACGAGAAAAAGCCCCAATCCGAAAACTGGGGCTTTTAATTGTTTAAACCGGCGACTCACCCCGCCCTAACGGGCTTCGTCACGTTGTTTGCCTTCGTCACGTTGTTTGCCTTCGGCAAACAACTTGCTACGGTCGTCGCCTGGACGAGAAAAAGCCCCAATCCGTAGACTGGGGCTTTTTAATTTGTTTAAACCGGCGACGACCCACTCTCCCACCGTAGCAGTACCATCGGCGCAAATGAGCTTGACTTCCGTGTTCGGGATGGGAAGACACCATCCAGGTTGCATGGCCGAGTATTAAATCCGAAGAATTTATGACCAGGCCCGAATAAAAACATTCCCCCCTCGCCCTCCGGGAGAGGGGTTGGGGGTGAGGGAAAGAAAAACCCCTCGTCTTGACGACAAGGGGCTTTAGTTTGAACTGGCGACTCACTACGCCCTTGCTGGCTGCGTCAACGTTGTTTGCTGCGCAATCAACTTGCTACGGTCGTCGCCTGGACGAGAAAAAGCCCCAATCCGAAAACTGGGGCTTTTAATTGTTTAAACCGGCGACTCACCCCGCCCTAACGGGCTTCGTCACGTTGTTTGCCTTC
>NZ_JAQIBL010000325.1 GCF_027859075.1 Oceanispirochaeta sp.
GTTTATCTGGCCGCGGCCCTGGCCGGGTATACTCAGAGAGGACTTCCCGCCTTTGGTATATACGGAAGGGATGTACAGGATTCGGATGACACAAGCATCCCCTCGGATGTGAAAGAAAAGGTTCTCCGTTTTACAAAGGCGGCCCTGGCTGTGGCGACTATGAGAGGGAAATCCTACCTCTCCCTGGGCGGTATGTCCATGGGAATCGCCGGTTCTCTTGTCAATCAGGATTTCCTGCTGGATTATCTGGGAATGAGGACCGAAGTGGTGGATATGAGCGAAATAGCCCGCAGGGTGGAAGAGGATATATACGATCCCGAGGAGTTCAAAAAAGCTCTTAAATGGGTGAAAGAAAACTGCAAAGAGCAGGAAGACACCGTGAACGCCCCGGAGTACCGCCGCAATGCGGAACAAAGGCAGGCTGATTGGGAATATGTGGTCAAGATGGTTCTCATCGGCCGGGATTTGATGATCGGAAATCCCAAACTGAAAGAGCTGGGATTCGGCGAAGAATCTCTGGGACGTAACGCCATCTGCGGCGGCTTTCAAGGACAACGCTCCTGGACCGATCATTATCCCAATGGTGACTTTCTGGAAACTATCCTGAATACCTCTTTTGACTGGAATGGAATCAGGGAAGCCTTTGTTTTTGCCACCGAAAATGATTACCTCAACGGAATTACCATGCTTTTCGGACATCTTCTGACCAACACCGCCCAGATCTTCAGTGATGTCAGGACATTCTGGAGTCCCGAAGCCATAGAACGGGTTACCGGCTGGAAACCCGAGGGAAGAGCTAAAGACGGATTTATTCACCTGATCAATTCAGGTTCCACCACTCTGGATGGTGCCGGACAGATGAATGGTCCTGACGGCAAGCCCGGGATGAAACCATTTTGGGATATCACAGAGGCAGATGTTGCCAAAACCCTCAAGGCTACAGAATTCTGTGTCGGTGACGGGGGCTATTTCAGAGGCGGTGGTTATTCTACAGACTTTCTGACCAAAGGTGGCATGCCCTGCACGATGGCCCGTCTGAATTATGTGAAGGGACAGGGGCCTGTGATGCAGTTGGCCGAAGGCTGGACTGTGGATGTACCCGAGGAAGTTCATGCAAAACTGGATGCCAGAACCAATCCCACCTGGCCGACAACCTGGTTTGTACCCCGGGTGAACGGTGAAGGTTCATTTAAAGATGTGTATACGGTCATGGCAAAATGGGGTGCCAATCACGGGGCCGTCAGTTACGGACACATCGGACAGGATCTCATTACCCTCTGCTCCATGCTTCGAATTCCTGTTTGCATGCATAATGTGGAAGAAGAGGGATTCAGACCCAGTGCCTGGGCCTCTTTCGGGATGGATGAAGAGGGTGCTGATTATAGAGCCTGCACGAATTTTGGTTCCATTTACGGTCGATAGTGTTAAAACTCTGGACCTTATAAGGGGGGGGGCTTTTCTCAAATATGGGAAGAGCTACTCCGGGTTTCATGATTGACATAGTCCCGGCTAAGTTGCATATTTGAAATATGAATCATGATGCAACGACCTCAATAGATGCCAGAATTGATGAAGCCTATCTTCTGACCTATAAGTCCCTGGTGGAGGCAGAAGAACTGGTAGAGGCCTGTCTTGATGATTCTGAGCAGCAGGAATATGCTGGGGGAATCATCAATTCAAGGATTCTGCTGTCTCTCATTGCCGTTCACAGAGGGGATAGCGATCTGGTTCGGGACAAACTGACCAGAATTGAAGAAGAGCTGAAAACAACCGCATCAGATGATTCACTCATGAGACTCGCCCATGTGCGGGGGCTTTATTTTATGAAAGACGGTGTACACCGAGATTCTTTCGATGCCTTTGTCAAGGCTGGAAATCTGGCAGCACGTCTTGGAAATCAATTATTTCAGGCCTTGAGCGCCAATGGTAAGGGCGTGATCAAGCTGGATCAGCATGAATACCAGGACTCTTATGATTACTTCCGGGTCGCCGGGACCTATCTTCAGGGACTTCCTCCCGGCATCCTCAATTCAGTTCTTTCTCTTAATATGGCCTGTGCCCTCAATGGATTAAACAGAGATCGGGAAGCCCTTGAGATTTTGAAGATGGCCCTTAAAAGAGCGGAAGAGCTGAATGCGGTGATACTGGAATGCTCTGTTCTGGATGAGATTTCTCTTCTCCTTATGAAACAGGGTCATCTCGCTGAAGCCCGGGGTTATCTGGAGCGAGGTCTCGAGATCAGTAAGGATGAAATTTATTGCGACACAAGTTCCGAGCTGGTTTATCACTATGCCGAATTGCTTGTGCGGGAAGGTAATTATGCTATTGCCGAAGCCCTTATTGAAAAATATGGGACAGAAGCCGAGGGAGATATACAGCTTGGAATGTATCATAAGATAGCTGCCGAAATTTTTGAGAAGAAAGGGGAGTTTCAAAAGGCTCTCGAGTCTTATAAAACACTCAATACCATAAATGAGAAAATTCAGGGTACTCAGTCCATTCAGTCCGTATTCAGGCAGGAAAAGAGGGAACTCCAGGATCAAAATCATCGTCTAATGCTGATCAGTACCATCGGGCAGGAGTTGGTTGCCAATCTGGATATCGGGCAAATTCTAAACCTGATCTATGAACAAATGAATGCCCTTATGCCTGTCGATCTTTTCTCTGTGGCTACTGTGTCCGGGAATGACATTGAAGTTAAATTCACTGTTTACTTTGGTGAACGGATCGAGCCATATCTCATTCATAAAGAGGATACAAACAGCCTTATGGGCTGGACAGCCCGGAATGACAAAGAAATCTTCATGAGGGATGTGAAGACAGAATCATATCAATATGTCGGTAAAATCGTTCCTATGAAGGGGAGTGAATCTGATGGTATGAATTCTGTGATTTGCATTCCCCTACACTATATCACCGAAATTGTTGGAGTTTTATCTGTTCAGAGCGGAAAGGCGAATGCCTATTCCGGTTTTGATTTAGATAATCTGAGAGCTCTGGCATCTTATGCGGGCATCGCCCTGCGGAATGCTCTGCAGACAGAAAAAATGAGTGAACTGAACGAAGTTCTCAGGCGTCAGTCTTCGGTTGATAGTTTAACGGGTCTTGTGAACAGACGGGAGTTTGAGCGTCAGGCTAAAAATATCTGGCGGGTTTGTCGCAGGAATAACTTACTGGTGTCTCTTATCATGATCGATCTGGACCATTTCAAAGATATCAATGACACTCATGGACACATTGCCGGAGATGAGGTTCTAAAAAAGATTGGAATGGAGCTGAATGATTTTTTCAAGCGCCCTCTAGACTGTGCTTCCCGCTATGGAGGAGAGGAGCTGCTCATCCTGGCAGGGGATATGAGCCCGAGAGAAGCCGCTGTCCGGGTTGAGCTTCTCAGGGAAGAATTCTCCCGATTTGAATTTGAAAGTCCCCAGGGAAAGTTTAAAGTCAATTTCAGCTGTGGAATCTGCGGTAAGATTCCTGAATTGGATGTGGAAACACAAATTAGTAAAATAACAGGATTAGTAGACCGTTATCTTTATCAGGCTAAAGATGCCGGGAGAAATTGCACATATTTATCCGATAATATGGATAAGCCTGCCATAAAATTCGTCTTCAGTCATCTTGAATAACTTTTTTTTCTTCATTCTCAGTCTTATTTCATCCGCTGTGTGGCGTCTTCCATACTGAATCCCTTCAAGGAAGGAAAGCTCTTTCGGGGCCTTTTCGATGATTCCCTTACTGATTCTAATCTGCCAGTCCTTTGTTTCAGGCAGGTGGAGAGCGCCGATATCCTGAGTAAAGGTCGGGGTTTTCCCCAATATCCAGTCTTCTGACAGGAGGGTATTCCTTTCTGCCTGTACTAAGGGGGATTCGGAAAAATGAAGCCATTCATCTTCACTCCAGTTCAGGATGACCGAGTTCTCCTGTGGTTTGAACCAATTTTCAAATGCTGCGATAACCTGACTCATTTTCAAACCAGGGTGAACTTGACTCAGGTTGATCACATCCGAACGGGTAGAGCCAGTTCCTGAAGCATGAAGTATCACCTTGTGGTTTCCTGGAGTGATTGATTCTTCCAGACGGTCTGTTTCACTGGAGATCAGCAGGGTCCCATGGTGAAAGGCTCTGTCTTTTTTGTGACGGAAGGCACTTCCACTGACCTTATAGGTTTTCCCTTTGTAATCAACAGTCAAATCGTGGCGCAGATTGATATTTAAGTCGATGCTGCATTCTTTCATAATTTGGCAGATGATATCCAGATTCTTTTGGCGGTCATAAGACTCGAGAGGACAGATAAAGGAAAAGTTGAGGTTTCCCTGGTCATGGTAAACAGTTCCACCACCGCTTTGCCGTCTGACAAGGTAGGTGTCTTTTCTATTGCTGTGGGTACATTCCATCCAGGGGTTCTGGAAGCGGCCGATGACAACAGAGGGATCATTTATATAGAGAAGGAGAAACTCATTTTCAGGGGTGAGGGATTCCAGTAACTGATTTTCCATAGCCAGGTTAAGATAAGGATCATTGTAGGGGGAAATAAGTAAATTCATCATCATACCTGCCTGACTTGAAGCCCTTTTTCTGTAATTGCCAGCACCTGTTCTTTGTTCATTTCAGTATCTGTAATTATCATATCTACATTATCCAGGGGAAGGATTTTCACAAACCCGGACTGACCGTATTTGCTTGAGTCTGCAAGAAGGATCGTTTTATCAGACTGTCTTGCCATGGATTTAATCACTTCCGCAGATTCCTCAATATGAGTGGTCATCCCCGTTTCGGCCGAGAATCCACCGGTTCCCACAAAGGCATACTTTACATGATAGCGTTCCAGGTGAGCCAGGGACACAGGACCGACAAGAGATTCTGACCCCGGTTTGAATTCTCCTCCCACAACAGTGAGATGGAGGGTCGGGTTAACCCGGGCGTAGGTCAGAGCCAGAGTAGAATTGGTAACCACATGTATGTTCCTTTTTCCCATCAGGTACTTCAGAACCAGAGATGTCGTTGTTCCATCATCAATCATGATGGCATCTCCCTCATCGACCATTTCGGCTGCTGCCTTGGCAATCCGGTTCTTCTCTTCCTGTCTGGTTCGTTGACTCAGTAGAATGTCCGGATGGAACACAGGAAGGGCTCCCCCTCTGGTTCTCAGAATGAAACCCTTTTCTTCCATGCTGGTGAGATCGCTTCTCACAGTTACAGCAGAAACACCCAACATATCACTGATTTTGGTTACAGAAAGATTATAGTCTTCAATGAGCATGTTAAGAATGCGGTTTTCCCGCTCTGAAAGAAATGGATTCATTATAACCTCGATATCATTATATTTCTAAATGGGCAGAGTCTTGTCCGGAAATTGAATTTATGATTTGATTATGAAATAAACTCTCATCCTTCACACTCCTATTTTATAATGTTTTTACGATTAGTCAATCAAACTCTTTCATTTCTCTTTATAAAAGCCTTCGAAACTTAAATCGATATTAATTGATTCATTTGAAAAACTGGTGTATTCTGGTACCATGAATTTTGAGTACCAGGTAACCGGGGATGATTATGCCCTGGTAGGCCGTGCATCCAGTGATATCAAAAAGAAACTCAAGCAGCTGGGTATTCCTATGGGAACCATCAAGCGGACTGCTATTTCCATGTATGAAGCAGAAATCAATATGGTCATTCATGCCCAAGGCGGCAGTATTCATGTTGATCTGGAAGATGAACAAATCCGTATTGTTCTTAAAGACACAGGGCCTGGAATTCCTGATCTGGATCTGGCCATGGAGGAAGGATATACCACCGCATCAGAGGCCGCCAGAGAGCTGGGATTCGGTGCCGGAATGGGTCTTATGAATATTCAAAGAAACTCCGACAGTCTGCATATCGACAGTATTATGGGGGTGGGCACCACAGTGACCATCCTTCTAAAGATAGGAGACTAGGGAGTGGAGGATGATTATTTTCACTCGGTCACCCTGGATGCCTCTCTATGTAAGGGCTGTACGGTCTGTATCAAGGGCTGTCCTACCGAAGCCATCCGTGTCCAGAAAGGCCGTGCCTGGATTATTCCTGAACGCTGTATAGATTGTGGTGAGTGCATCAGGACCTGTCCTTCCGGGGCCAAAAAAGCCATTTCCGACCCCTTATCACTCCTTGTTCACTTTGATTATACCGTGGCGATTCCGGCTCCCACCCTCTACGGGCAGTTCAGAAGTACCATCTCCTGCAATAGAATCCTGACAGCCTTAAAAACACTCGGCTTTGATGATGTATACGAAGTGGCTGCTGCCGCCGAGATCCTGAGTCAGGAAACAAGGGATTATCTTGGAAGGGATCAAGGAAAGGGAGCCCTTATCTCATCCTCCTGTCCTGTGGTGGTCAGACTCGTGGAAACCCGGTTCCCATCCCTCCTTGATCAGTTGATTCCCATGATCTCCCCCATGGAGCTGAGTGCCAGAATTGTCAGAGAACGGGAGAAAGACAGGCCCGGATCTGTGGGTGTCTTCTTTATATCTCCCTGCGCCGCCAAGGTGACGGATGTTAAAAATCCCCGAGGAATCTCTCTCTCTTCCGTAGACGGGGTCATTGGTATTAAAGATATCTATAAGGAACTGAGCCTGGCCGTTGCTCAGGTTGAGGTGGAAGAAAATCTAAATATTGCCTCTGCCCTTGGTATCAGCTGGGCCCGAACCGATGGAGAGGGTTCGGCAGTCTATTCAGAAAATCATATTTCTGTAGACGGAATTGACCATGTTATAGATGTTCTGGAAAATCTTGAAAACGGACATATCAGAGATGTAGATTTTGTCGAAATGATGAGTTGTCCCGGCGGTTGTGTGGGCGGGCCTCTCGCTGTTGAAAATCCCTATGTCGCCCGAAATATTGTATGTACAAGAGAACGGCGGCATCAGGAAGGGAACTGTACCGTCCCGGCGGAGCTTCCCCATCTTCCCGAAGGTATTGATCTCTTCTGGACAGAGGCCCTCGAAAGCAGAGCGACTCACCTGCTGGATCATGATTATAAAACAGCCATGAAAATGATGGAAGAGATGGAAGTCATCAGAGGGAGCCTCCCCGGTCTGGACTGCGGTGCCTGCGGGGCTCCCAGCTGCCTGGCTCTGGCCGAAGATATTGTCCGGGGTAAAACGACGGAAATCGACTGTGTTTTCAAACTGAGAGAAAAAATAAGGGACCTGACGCGGGAAATGATAGCCCTTGATAGCCACATGCCCCCCGGTCTGGACCGCTAAAGGATCACTCATTGCTTACTGTTATTATTATTATGACCCTGGGGATGGCCGCAGGTTTTATCCTCAGGAAATTTAAAAGATTGTATAACCGTCTGGATAAGACGGTCAGTTCTGTCATTTATCTGCTCCTGTTCCTTCTGGGGGTCTCTGTGGGTCAGAATAAAACCATTATCAACAATTTTCACCTTATAGGATTAAAGGCTCTCATTATAACTTCTGCCTCTGTTTTTGGATCTCTGGTTCTGGCCGCTCTTGTTTTTAGGTTCTTCTTTAAACAGGAGCAACGGGAAGATCCTGATTCAGGAGATGAGGCGTGAAAAACAGTTTGATTATTCTGGCCTTTTTTGCCCTGGGGGTCTTCCTTGGAATCGGGGGAGATCGGGGAGGGTGGATTCCCGATGGAACGGACTCCATGAGTACCTACGTTCTGTATGTCCTTATGGGCCTTGTGGGTTTTGGAATTGGAGGGGATACGGAGGCTCTCAAAGTATTAAAGGAAACAAATCTAAAAATTATGCTGGTTCCTTTGTCTGTTGTTTTCGGATCCTTAGGCGGAGCAGCGCTGGTGGCCGTTTTTATTCAGGGACTGGATCTGCAGGAAGTCCTTGCGGTGAGTGCAGGATTCGGCTACTACAGCCTTTCCAGTATTTTTATTACCGAACTCCGGGGTGAACTCCCTGGAACTATCGCCCTTCTGGCGAATATTCTGCGTGAGATTATTACCCTTTTAATGACCCCTCTGTTTGTGCGTTGGGCGGGACCACTCGGTCCGATTGCATCGGGAGGCGCCACAAGCATGGATACGACTCTGCCCATCATCTCTCTCTACTCGGGAAAACAGTATGTTGTCATCGCCCTGTTCAGTGGTATGATATTGACAATCGTCGTTCCCTTTCTTGTACCTTTCATTCTAAATTACTAAAACTTCCAGTCATTGTCGGATTTCATTCTAAAGTCTTTTTGTTGACAAAAAAAGGTTAGCTATTTATTGTTTAATGAACGAAAAAATATTAATAATAATTTTTTCAGCTAATACAACAAGAGGAATCTCTTCAAGATGAAACAAAAACTGATATTGATGTTGTGCTTATTTCTTCCTGTTTGTCCGTTGTCTGCTGAAGAATCCAGACCTCGGGTACTTGTTATGACTCCAGAAAACCTCAGTTCGAATGAAATGTATTCCACAATCTGTAATACCATTGAAGATTTATTCAGTTTTACACTCCGTTTGTTGGGAGAGAATGAAATTCTTAGGGGTGATGACTTCCTGCCATCGGAATTGGAAAATAAGAAAGCTTTCTCAGAAGAAAACAGCATAGATAACATCTTGTATGGGGAAGTCACTACCGAAGAAGATGGAACCATATTAATCTCAATGTATCTATATGAGAAATCAAGTGATTCTGTTGTCGCCGTGTCCGCCGGCAAGTCTCCTTCTGTTTTTGATGTCTTTGATGTATCGGATGCCATCCTGGTAGAGTTAATGAAAGAGTTCTCCGACATACATATTGGTTTCGGATCTTTAAACTTTTTGAATATTGGAGAAACAGGGAAATATGAGGTATACCTCGATGGGATTCTGTTAGGAGAGGATCTTACATCTGTAGATAAGATTCTGAATAAAGATTATCAGGTGGAAATACGACAAACCCGCCTTGCCGAAGAGTCAGTGATACATACTGAGCGCCTCACAATAAGAGAGGGTGAAATAACCGAGTTGAGCTTTTCTGTTCCTTATTTAACAACCCTGGAGCAATCAAACCTTGCCTCTGCAAAAGCATCTGCCCGGGAATCAATGAGTACTAAAAATCTGCTTTTAGAACAATCAGAAATCCAGGACCTTACTAATATGATTCTCAGGATGAATGACCTGTCTTTTTGTCCTTCATTATATAGAGAGAAGCAGGTGTTGGAAAAAATGATGTTGTTGTGGCAACAGGCTGCTTCTTACAGGAATGCTATTGCCGAATTTAACAGAGGCATATATAAAACTACAGATGAATACATGATTCATATAAGCAAAGATTATCAGAATATGCTTGAACTCTCATCTTTATTGTCTTTATCCATGTCTGTAAAAGCCTGGGAGAGGAAAGATTGGAATTTAGGATGGAGCTATTATAAAGAAGCAGTTAAGCCCAAAGCTGGTTTAGGCAGTAATTTTCTGACACATATGAAAGAGGAGTCTGAATATATAAATTCTTTATTTTATGCTTATTATAAAAATGAAAGTTCCAGAAATGCACGCCGGTTGAAAAAAAAGCTGAGAGATCATTACGGTGAATTGTGGGGTCCCCTAGAACAAGCCGGAATAGATCTCCCTCTTTCCTTGGATTCAGTAGAATCAATGAAGAAATCTCTGATAGATACTGATATTGTTTATTGAATTGATTTCTCGGATCAACAAAGTGAGGTCGGTGATGGCAGATGTTGCTGTACATCAACCATGATGATAGGAGCTGGTGAAACGATTGATATAAATGATGATCTCCAGATCTTTGTAATAATGATAGAGTGACTCTATACGGTCTTAAATTCGGTTTTGGGATGCTGGTTTCCTTATGGCTCAAACAAGTTAGGCTGACCTCATTGATAATGGTTCATATACAGAGAAATTTTCCCATCCTGCTATACCTTTTGGAGCAAGGGTCATGTGGAGAAACAGAAAGAGTGGGTTTGCCTATGGATTCGGGTTGGGTTATTTATGGCCTATACCCATCTGGGACATTGCTCAACCTTTTCTGATGACGGCTGCTGACAACTATTTTAATGATTCTTTTGTATCCGGTTCTGTCTCGACCTCAGAAGATATGCCTGGCGTCCTTATAAAAACCGGTTATGAATTCCATTGATTCATTATCTTTCCCCTTATTTTATGATAGAAAGGTTTTTTATGTAGTTTATTATAGAGGGTGGAGTCCATCATGAAAAAAATACTTTTTTTTCTTTTAGTCATTATTCTGCCTGTTGGCATTCTGATGGCAGAAAGTACAAAATCCAGAGTGCTTATTATCAGTCCCGAAAATAAAAGTCCAGATCCTGCCTACAACAGCATTTGTAATACCGTCGAGGATCTCTTTACTTTTACACTCAATCTTCTGGGTGAACATGAAGTATTAACGGATCAGGATTTTCAACTGTCCAGTCAAGAGGATATGACTTCTTTTGCCAGAGATCATTCCATCGATAAAATCCTTTTTGGAGAATTGAATACTACATCCGAGGGCCACATTGTTATTTCTATGTCCCTTTATGAACAGGCCTCAGACCGCATTGTGGTTCAATCCCAGGAGACTTCCTATTCCCTCTTCGAAGTTTTTGATGATACCGATACTATTCTTGTTGAATTGATGAAGGAATTTTCAGATATCTATATTGGTTTCGGGTCTCTGGGTCTGATAAATACAGGAGAAGAGGGAGCCTATAGAATCTATCTGGATGGTCATCTGGTAGGCACTGATCGGAATCTTACTTCTTTTGATAAAATTTTAAACAAGAATTACCTCCTCGAAATACGACAGACCAGATTTGGATCAGATCATGTCATTTATAGTTCTGATATCCAGGTACAAGAGCGACAAAAAACAGAGCTTGTTTTTCAACTGCCCTTTTTGACCTCAATTGAACAGGCACGTGTTGATGATGTCAGGAGCCGGACTCTGGAAGTTATAGCCCTGGATGAACTCGATACGGAGTATTTAGAGGGTGGGGAACTGGAAGAGCTTATCCTTTTAATGCAGAATCTGGATTTTTGTCCCTCCCTTGAGCCGTTGCGGAATTCTCTCCAGTCTCTATTGGATGACTACAATGATGAAATGGTTTATCGGGATGTCATTAAAGATGCCTATATAATGGTAGATCATACCAGCCGCAGTGAATATATGAATCGCTTGAGCTCTCAAGATCCTTCGAGGCAGGCCTACATCAATATGGCTGAATTTGTTTATGTGGTTAAAACCATAGAAGCAGTGAAAAGATGGGGCTCAAAAGATATCCTCCCGGGGAGGACCCAATATCTCGATGGAATTGATATTGCAGATTCGAATGCATCAGAGTTCCTTGCTCACGCAGGAGAAGAGCTGGTTTATATCAACTCCATATTCTCTTCCTATTACAATAAGACCGTTCGTAATAGAGCAGAGGTTCTTTCGTTGATCAAAAAATATTATCATTTTAGATTTTTCGGCAAACTCTATAATGAAAATACTTTTATTTTCAGGTTGTCTAAGAGCAAGATCGCTGATTTGAAGGAAAAACTGCTGGCCTTGGAAGTCCCTGAGCCAATCGAATTGAAGGAGCTTCAGAAGTTCAGTTTTGCCCCGGCACTCTTTTTGGGAGGTTTTTCAGGGGAAGAATCGGAATATTATTATGAGGATTTTGCTTGCATTGGAGTGAGCTTAGGTTTGGGGGTGCTGGTCAATGAGTTTTTTTCCATCACTGGAGAGACGGGTTTATTCATGACCTCTAGAACTGTATATGATTGGAATACTGACGATGTTATTGAAGAGGAACCTTTTTCTGTGTCCGTTATACCTCTCGGGTTTCGTATGATGTTTGGAAACAGGAGGAGTTCTTTTGCCGGAGGACTGGGTCTCAATTATTTCTTTGACCTGCCCATGGCTGATATTAATACCTTGCCTGTCTTTATGCCCGAACTCGTCCTCTATTATAAAGATCTTTTTATAATAGCTTCAATTTGGGGTTCAGGCGATTTTACGGGTACATTTCTAAAAGTCGGGTATGAGTTTAGATAGTTTCTTTATTTGGGTCATTTGGAATATAATGAGTATTGATAGATGTCGATTTTATAAGGAGAAAGAATATGAAATGGGGTGAAAGGATCAAAGGAACAGCCTTGTTAACAGGAATCAGTTTTCTGATTGTTGCTGTAGCTGTGATTTTGACTGACTTCTTGCTGTTGAAAAATATAAGCATCAGCTGGTTTCAAGTAGTATTAATGGCCTTGACCAGTTCAGTTCTGCTAACCCCTCTGTTCTATTGGGTTAGACTGATGTTGGAACATGGTGGTATTGAAGCGACTCAGCTCAGTAATCTGGAACTTAATGAACGTGATGTGAGAGAAGCTGTGAGCAATTGGGTCTATATTCATTATAACAAGAAGGTGGAAGGTGGACTTGAGTTCTCCAGGGATGATTCAGGGATACTCAGCTGTAAGGTGACGGTCAGAAACGATTCCTGATATTTATGCTTCAAAAGACTAAAGTGTTTTCATAAAGCACCGATACTATTTCTTGTAAAAGGGGCCCTTTGCGGTCCTTTTTATATCTAGTTGAAAATAATGGTAAAACTTTTTTTAAAAGGGTTTACACGCACCGTGTTTTTCAATATTATCACCCTCACGCTCTGAGCAGCCAAGCGAAAGCAGAACAGCACAGAGCGGAGCAAATATCGGTTTTGAAAAGATTTAAAAAATATTTTCAAAACACTGTTGACAAAAAATCAACTTTAAAATATATTTGCCGAACGCTGGCATGAAAATTGCTAGCATCGTTCTTAACAGGAATATAGAGAAGGGAAATTGAAGTATTTGACGAGAGTCAAGCACTGGTAGTACGATTATTTTCCGTACCGGAAGCCGAAGGCTGAGGAACGGAAAACAGGATTGTTTAGAAAGCGTTTAACGCTGAACACTAATCCGAACG
>NZ_JAQIBL010000326.1 GCF_027859075.1 Oceanispirochaeta sp.
GCCCTGATGAAAGACCAGGTGGACGCCGCCGTGGAATCGGGAATCCAGGCGGCTTTTATCAACAGCACCCTCAAAGCCGGAGAAGCGGCTTCCGTCTATGCACGTTTATACAGTGGTGAAATAAAACTACTCTATATATCTCCTGAACGTCTGGCTCTGGACGGTTATATGGAGAAGCTCAAAGAACTGCCTATCCGTTTTTTTGCAGTGGATGAAGCTCACTGTCTTTCCGAATGGGGTCATGATTTCCGTCCGGATTATCTTAGTCTCTCCCGGCTCCGCGGGGCCTTCCCGGGGATTCCCATCGCCGCCTTTACAGCCACAGCCACACAGAAAGTTCAGGATGACATCATCCGTATTTTGAACCTGTCCCGCCCCTTCCAGGTGAGGGCATCCTTTGATCGGAAAGAACTCTTTTACCGGGTAGACCGGAAGGAGAAAGTGCTGCCCCAGATCACTGGTTTTATACAGGACCATGAAGGCCAGGCAGGAATCGTCTACAGAACCAGTCGTAAAGATGTTGAAAAGACCGCGGCCCATCTCAAGGGAAAAGGGATCAAGGCCCTCCCCTATCATGCCGGACTCACCCAGAAACTCAGGGAAGAAAATCAGAACAAGTTTAACAATGATGATGTGCAGGTTATCTGTGCCACCATAGCCTTCGGCATGGGCATCGATAAATCCAACATCCGCTTTGTCATCCATGGAGACCTGCCCAAAAGCATGGAGGGCTATTATCAGGAGACCGGCCGGGCGGGAAGAGACGGCCTGGAATCCCACTGTCTTCTTCTCTACGGCCCTGGAGATCTGGTCAAACAACAGTACTTTATCAATCAGATGAATGACCCGGGAGAACAGAAAAAAGCGAAAGACAATCTGAGCCGGATGGCCCGCTTCGGGGCTGTGAATGTCTGTCGGCGGAAACAGATCCTGGAATACTTTGACGAGAGTGCTGCCGATGACTGCGGTTTCTGCGATATCTGCACCGGTGAGATGGAAAAAATCAACGCCACCATCGATGCCCAGAAACTCCTCTCAGCTGTGATAAGAACGAAAGAACGCTTCGGCCTGACCCATGTGATCGATATCGTTCAGGGTGCGGACACCGAAAAGATCCGCCGCATGGGGCATGAGCAGATCAAGACCTATGGTGCCGGTAAGGATAAAAGCAAGAAATGGTGGCGGGGAATCGTAGAAGAACTCATCAGCCAGGAAGCGGTCCACCAGGATACAGAAGCCTACAACGCCCTGAAAATCAATGAAAAAGGACGAAAGATCCTCTTTGGAAAAGAATCCTTCTATATTTTAAAGCGGGAGGATACACTTCCCAAACCGCCCTCGCCGGAAGAAGATCTGTTTGCGAAAAGCGGTAAGTACGATGAGAGCCTTTTTGATGCTCTCAAAAGTGTCCGCATGGAACTGGCCAGGAAAAAAGGCGTTCCCCCCTATGTTATTTTCTCAGACAAAACCCTCAGGGAAATGAGTGCTCTAAAGCCCACGGACAAGAGCAGCTTCCTCCGGGTATCCGGTGTGGGCGAAACCAAGCTGGAACAGTACGGACCGTTTTTTATTCCGAAGATCAAGGAGTATCTGGGGTATTGAGGTTATTCATTAAGATAAAGTATCTAAAATAGAAGATAAGTTATGAACCCAAATATCATCTTTAAGAGGAAAAGGCTCGTTTACTGGAGCAACAACATAGGCTTGATCCGGTTTAATTACTTTCAAAGCTTCATAAAATCCCTGAGTCACCTTTGGTGCGGATGATGTTTTGATTTCAATAGCAATTCTTTTAGTTCCTTTTTCAAGAACAAGGTCAATTTCAGCTCCACTGGAGGAGCGATAGTAGCTTGGAGTATACCTGGGACAATGTTCAATAAGACTTCCCAGTATAAAAGCTTCATAACTATTACCCAGACAAGGGTGGGACAGCAAGTCGTTATAGGTTTCAACTCCCAGTAGACAATGAATCAAGCCTGTATCCCGGATATATAATTTTGGTGATTTAATGAGTCTTTTCTTAGTATTTGTAAAAAATGGCCTTAATCTCCTGATCACAAGGGTTCCTTCTAATATATCAAGATAATTCTTAATGGTCGGAACACTAACCCCCATGGATGAAGCTAGAATACTTTGGTTTAATATTGTCCCGTTCACATGAGCCAACATAGTCCAAAAGCGACGGAGAGTCTCAGCTGGCACAGTGATACCAAGTTGAGGAATATCTCTTTCCAGAAATGTTCTGATATAGTTTGTTCTCCAATCAAAACTTAATTCTGTATCTAAAAAATAACTGTCAGGATATCCCCCCTGAACCCATAAACGTCTAAAATCATTAACTTCAGTGGCAACAAAGGGACTGATCTCAATAAATGAGATTCTTCCTGCCAAAGTTTCTGAGCTCTGTTTGATTAAA
>NZ_JAQIBL010000327.1 GCF_027859075.1 Oceanispirochaeta sp.
ACTCCTTTTAAAAATTGAAACTGATATATATCTAATATGGACACGTGTCCACAATTTGAAAAATAAAATCATTTTTCCGCATTTGCTCTGGTGCTCTTCCTGATTACAAGATGAGGAACAATTTCAGGTACATTGTCCTGAGGATTCCCTTCAATCAGGTTTATCAAGGCTCTGGCACACTCCCTTCCATGGAGATCCGGTTTTAATGAAACTGTTGTCAATGCCGGAGTTGTATAGATTCCCCCGAAGTGACCGTCGATCCCGATGATAGACAGCTCATCGGGAATTGAAATACCCTGCTCATTCAGTACACTGAGCATTCCAATGGCTATATCATCATTGAAACAGAGAATGGCGCTGACATCCAACGACCTCTCCAGAAACTGGTTTGCGGCCAATGTACCGGCCTCATAAAAATTCATTTCACCCATGGTCTTTTCGACTTTGGATGGCCCGAGGATCAGGGATGATGGATTAACAACTCCCTTGTCCAGAGCACATCTCAAAAAAGCATTTTGACGCGGATCACGATCATTCGATGTATCCATAGAGGCATAGGCAATTTTTCTATGACCCAAATCATTCAGATGGTCATAAGCAATATGAACAGCCTGACTGACTTTTACATTGATGCGCAATATATCGAGAGAATAAGGCATGTCATACCCGGCGATGGCCATGGGAACCTTGACTTCCTGAAGAAATTCATTAGAGGCTACATCCTCAGAGGGCAGAAGTATTCCATCGACCATTAAACTACCAATCTGCCGACTCTCCATATACCCGGCAATTATAAAGACGTACCCTTTAGAGGCGGCGTATTCAACCATTCCCCGGTACATTTCCATGTAATAGTAATTCTTTAAGTCCACAACATAATACAGGATCTGCTTAGTCCGGTTTTTCTTGAGAGAGACAGCCACGGGATGGGGATTGTAGCCCAGCTCCTTCACTATCTTCAGAACCCGCTTCCGTTTCTCCTCGGCCACATAACCCGAATCATTAATGACCCTTGAGACAACGGCGGGGGAAACTCCTGCTTTTTCGGCAACATCTTTTCGGGTTATGATATTCTACTCCTGAAATAAAACGAATGTGGACACGTATCCACATGGACTCGTGATCATATTAAGAGGAGTTTTTCAATCTGTCAACAAAAAAAGGAATGATAGGAGTAGTAGTTCGATACGATAACTTTGCATTCAATACCTTAACATCAGTGTCTGGATAGAGATGAGAGACGATTCAACACTATTCAGACTAGTCTTTTGGGTGATATTCAAACTGAAGATTTCTTCCTTCTCCTCCAGATCAGAAATGCCTCCACTTTCGGGATTCTTTTAATTATGATCCGAGCCGCCAGAGCAGCCCCCTTGGTGACGGGGTGTTCCAGTTCTTTCCGAACTTTTTTGAAGACTGATCTGACAGGAATGGACTGAGGGCATTTGGTTTCACATCTGCCGCAGTTGATGCAGCTGTTGGTCCAGCGGGGTTTACCATCAGGAGTTTCGATCCCCATGTACTCCATATGCCGCAGCAAGGCTTCGGTTTTGGAAAACATATGGTAGTTGTTCAGATTTTTGAAAACAGCAGGTATATCAATCCCCGCAGGGCAGGGCATGCAGTAGGCGCAGCCGGTACATCCCACCTGAAGAAGCTCGGCATACTTGTCCCGGACACGTTTAATAATTTTTTTGTCATCTTCGGTCAGGCTCAATGGAAGAGCTTCCCCGGCAATCCTCAGATTTTCTTCAATATGCTCATCCACATTCATCCCCGAAAGGACCATAGTGACCCCTGGATGATCCCAGACCCAGCGGAGGGCCCAGTCGGCCGGGCTCCTCTTAACTACTGCAGAATCATATATTTTCTTTACTTCTGCCGGGATTTTTCCAACAAGGGACCCGCCGCGGAGGGGTTCCATGATAATGACTCCCATTCCCTTTTTATGAGCATACTCCAGTCCCTCAATTCCCGCCTGAATATGTTCATCAATAATATTGAACTGTATCTGAACGAACTCCCAGTCATACTCATCCACAATCCTCATGAAGTCTTCCTTCCTTCCATGGAAGGAAAAACCCATATGCCTGATTCTCTTCTCATCCTTCAAGCGGTCCATAAAATCCCGGATTCCCAGATTTTTCATCTTGTCCCAGGTGATGCCGTTCAGACCGTGTAGCAGATAGTAGTCGATGGTATCTACATGAAGCTTATTCAGCTGATTCTGAAAGATTTCCTCAAATGATTCAGATCTATTGATGATCATACAGGGCAGTTTGGTGGCGATTTTCACCTTTTCCCTGTATCCGTCTTTCAGGACATGCTCTCCCAGGAAACTTTCCGAAGCCCCCAGATGGTAGGGATAGGCGGTATCGAGGTAGTTGACCCCCTTATCAATGGCATGGCGTATCTGCCGGAGGGCTTTCTCTTTGTCGATCAGATTGGATGCCGGCCCACCGACGAATGTAGGCAGCCGCAGGCAGCCATACCCTAAGGCAGAAAGTTTTTCATCGGACCCCGGCATGGTTCGGTACTGCATTCACAAACTCCTATATAATATATTATTGATATGAATAACACCAGTTTATACCCGGCAGGGTGAGGGGTCAATAAAAATGAAGACATTCACAACTTCATTGAAGGGGAACCAGACAGACAAGAGCCTCAAACTGAAACGAATCAGCCTGAATCAAAAAAGTCCGGACCAACAACCGGGTCGGCGTGGCGGAAGCGATACGGTATATAATAGAAGCCAACAGGAGTTGATATGCCTGAACCCGTACAGCTATAATACGGAAAACACTATAAAGCATCACACGAGGGAGATGTAAAATGGCTAATGCACGACTGGATCTGGGAAGTCATACTGTCGAACTGCCCCTGGTTACAGGAACCATGGGAGAGAAGGCAATTGACATTACGAATTTGAGAAAGGACAGCGGTTTTATCACCCTGGACAGCGGATACCAGAATACAGGGAGTTGTAAAAGTGCCATCACTTTTGTTGATGGTGATAAGGGGATACTCAAATACCGTGGAGTCAATATCGAGGATCTGGCTACCAATGCCCGATTCACCGAAGTCGCCTATTTCCTGGTTCATGGGAAATTTGCCAATCAGGAAGAAAGATCTGAGTTCTCACAGCAGCTGACAGAGAACTCCATGCTTCATGAGGATATGATCAAGTTTTTCCATTCCGTTCCGCCGACGGCCCATCCCATGTCTATCCTCAGCACCATGGTCAATGCCATGAGTATTTTCTACCCTCAGTACTTTGTGGATGAGAATGATGATGAAGTCTACAAACTGATGGCGTCCAGGCTGATTTCCAAAATCAGAACCATTGCTGCCTTCTCTTATAAACGATCCATCGGAGAGCCTCTGGTATACCCCCGGCATGACCTCCCCTACTGCAGCAATTTCCTCAATATGATGTTTGACAGTCCCGTCAAACCCTATGAGATTGATCCGGAAACGGAACGCCTGCTGAATATGATCCTCACCCTACATGCAGACCATGAACAGAACTGCAGCACCTCGACAGTGCGACTTGTAGGCAGTTCAAAAGTCAATCTCTACTCATCAGTCTGCGCAGGAATCTGCGCCTTGTGGGGACCTCTCCATGGTGGAGCCAACCAGGAAGTGATTGAGATGCTGGAACTGATCCACAGGGAGAAGCTGCCTGTCAAATCGGTCATTGAAAAATCCAAGGATAAGAACAGTGGCTTCAAACTGTCAGGTTTCGGCCATAGAGTATACAGGAACTTCGACCCCAGAATGAAGATTCTGAAACAGGAAGCCCAGTCCTTCCTCAAGAATAGGAATATGGACGACCCCCTCATGAATATTGCTCTAGAACTGGAAGAGGCGGCCCTGAAAGATGAGTATTTCATCGAGAGAAAACTCTACCCTAATGTGGATTTTTATTCCGGAATCCTCTACAGAGAGATGGGTTTTCCCACAGAGATGTTCACTGTACTCTTCGCCATGGGACGAATGCCGGGCTGGATCGCCCAGTGGAAGGAGATGCACGACAGCGTACCCTTCAAAATCGGACGTCCCCGGCAAGTCTATATCGGTCCCGCAGAGGCTGTGTACCCCGGAAGATAAATGCAGACCTCCCTGATCCCGGAGCTGGGCGGTCCCTACTGGACCGTCCGGCAATGAAAGCAGTCAGGAATCTGATCCGGCCTCATCGGAGCTTCACCCAGTACTTGCTTGTCATCCATGGACTTGAGTGTTAGGATTTCCACATATCAGGCTCAGGTTTTGCAGGGTATCTCTGGTTATTAAGCCATAGGAAATAAAACGATGAAAATTGAAATTGAAAACTTTGCAAAGAAAATATCACAGAAGTACAAAATCATTATGATAACAGCCCTGGTGTTGTTGCTGGCCCTGGTAACAGTGGATATTTTCTCCGGATTCCTGTCACAAATGAACCCATCTGCTCTTTACTCCTTCGCCCTTTCTCTGGGCAGCATTGGTGCCTTTTTCGCCTTTGCAGCCGTAATTTTCTATCCTCTGAGAAAAGCATCAATTCACCTGAGAAAAAAGGTCCCATTTCTGACATCACCATTTTATAAAACCCTGTCAAAAGTGACCGCTCATCTGCACCCTGTCATAGCCCTGCTGGCCATTTTCATTCTATCTCTTCCTGGTTTTATTTTTATGAAAGAGCTCTACAACTTTGATTTCTCAATGGTATTGATAATGGGTAGTTTCACACTGATTGCTCTCACCTTCCTTTTCATCACCGGTTCGGTTCTTAAAACTGACCTGACACAGAAAAGAGTGAGAAGGGTGCATTTACCTTTGGCCGCCTCCTTTATCATTTTCTTTATTGCTCACAATCTTTTTATGTAAAACTGTCAGCGGATCTAGTCTGGCGAGGAAGTGAGATTTCTGTCAACCTAAGTTAAAATTTTTTTCAATAATGCCACTATATGACGATTTAAAGGTATTTCAGGCGCCGTACTGAGCTTGTCGAAGTGATGTGTATCAGCTGATACTCAAAGTTTTCGAGTTCACAAAGGGCTTTCCGAGGGAGTATAAATATACCCTCGGTCAGGATATGAAACGGGATGTGATTTTTAAGCGCCATCCGTGCCGCGGCTTAATGGGATTTCATAGCCCAGCCCCAGCCGATAACAACAGCGAATATGTGGCTACGGGAACAAGCCCCTTCGCCCAAATCCTTCGCTTGCAGAGGACTTTGCCACTAGACGCAAAACGCTATCGGAAATTCCCCTTAGAAAGGGGATGGAAAAATATGTTGACAGAAGGTATCCTGTGAGATACACCTTATTAAGATGTTTGAAGTACGCCAGACAGAAACATACAAAAAGTGGTTTAAAACGCTAAGGGATCGAAGAGCAAGAGCGCGAATTGATATTCGCATTAAACGGATATCATTAGGAAACCTTGGTGATGTAAAATCCGTAGGAAGGGGAGTTTTTGAACTTCGAGTAGATTATGGGCCAGGATACAGGGTTTACTTTGTAGAAAGAAATGAAATTAGAATCATCCTATTAGCAGGGGGAAAGAAATCCACTCAAAAAATGGATATAAAAAAAGCACAAGAACTGGCCCGATTGGTGGAGGATTAGAAATGAAAAAAGAAAACACTACTTTCTGGGATCCCGTAGAACATTTCAATAACGAAGAAGATATTGCAGCTTACCTGGAAGCAGCATTTGAGGAAAATGACACATCTCTAATAGCGGCAGCACTTGGTGATATCGCCCGTGCTAAAGGTATGTCTAAAATTGCTGAAGATACAGGCCTCGGTCGAGAAAGTTTGTACAAAGCTTTGTCTCCGTCCGGAAACCCAGAGCTCTCAACAGTCTTAAAAATAATCGAAGCACTCGGTTTACATTTGCAAGCTGTTCCAAGAAGAATAAAGCATGCTGGATAGTAATAATGTGGTTCATTAAGAGGCGGCCCTGCAAGATGAGTATTTCATCGAAAGATGGATTTTCCCACAGAGATGTTCACTCTACTCTTCGCCATGGGGCGAATGTCCGGGCAATGCCCGATGTATTCCTGTGGGAAGGAAATTTTTTACAAATTGAGAATTGAATTGACAGAATGTAAAGCCATAGCTACTATGAAACCATGATCCAAAGAACTGCGGAAGCAACCCTCCACCGCCTTGCCAAAGGGTTTCCTGTCATTTGTGTAACCGGACCAAGGCAATCAGGCAAAACGACCCTTGCCAGGAAAGCTTTTCCCCATAAATCCTATTTATCTCTTGAAGATCCCGATATAGCACGCCTTGCCCGCGAAGATCCCCGAGGACTTTTAGATAGATATAAAGGGGGCCTGATACTCGATGAAGCTCAGGCTGTTCCGGAAATTTTTGTGTATCTGAAAACAGTAATAGATAAGGATACAACTCCCGGCCGGTATATTGTAACCGGTTCCCAGCAGTTCAATTTGCTTAACCATGTGACTGAATCCCTAGCAGGCAGGGCGGCGTTCTTGACGTTGTATCCTTTTTCAGTACAGGAACTCAAAGGTGCCGAAATAACAATACTTGATCCCTTTGAGACAGTTCTGAAAGGGTTTTATCCTCCTTTATTTGATCGTGATGTAACTCCTTATGATTGGTATACAAACTACATTTCATCATATATTGAGCGGGATGTCCGTTCTGTGATTAATGTAAAGGATTTGGGTCAATTCCAGACCTTTGTAAAGATGTGTGCTTCCCGGGTCGGGCAATTGGTGAATTTGAGCGCTTTAGCTATGGACTGCGGAACTACACATAACACGGCCAAAGCATGGCTTTCTGTACTCGAATCGAGTGGCATTATCTTTTTTCTGAAACCGTATCACAACAACTTTGGAAAACGGCTGGTAAAAAGTCCAAAGATCTACTTTATTGATACCGGCCTCCTATGCAGGTTGCTTGGCATAAATGATGCGGAACAACTGTTCTTACATCCAAACAGGGGTAATGTTTTCGAAAGTTTTGTTGTTGCCGAAATGTTGAAGAATCGTCTCAACAAAGGGCTTACACCTGAATTATACTTCTGGCGGGATAATACAGGAACTGAGATTGATGTTGTGTATGAAGATGGAAAGGTAATCCGGTCGGTCGAGATTAAGTCGGGAAAGACGTTCACAACAGATTTTGCATCTGGTCTCGAAAAGTGGATGCGCTATTCTGGTGAGGCTCCGGAGACCTGCTCTATAATCTATGCAGGAGAAATGGAAATAAAAATGAAGGGAATTGCTCTGAAAAAGTGGGATTCTGTGGATTTATAGAGTGAAAAGTGCCAATTTTGAAGAACTGAATCCCTTCGAAGCTGTGATGGGTGCCCATCCCCACTTCTGGCATATGCATTTCAAGGATTCAAATTCACTGACTCCAGGTTATGGGAATGTGGATTTCAAAGCAGTCATCGGTACAGTGAAAAAAGCGAATACCAGGGAACAGTGTTCTGGCAAGTGCTCCCATGGTTCCGGATGCCGAGACTGCAGCAAAAGACAGGATTGAATACCTGAAACTGATTGCCTCAGTCGTTCAAAGCCGTTTTAATTGCCCGGAGGAGATGCACGACAGTGTACCCTTCAAAATTGGACGTCCCCGGCAAGTCTATATCGGTCCCACAGAGGCCGTGTACCCCGGAAGATAAATTCATCCCTCCCTGACCCCGGAGCTGGGCGGTCTAAATCAACTCCCCATCCATCACTTTTCATATAGTACATTCGTCGTATTTATCTCAAATTATGCAAATCATACATATGTAGAATAGTGATTCAAAGGACCAGCTGTTAACTTTCATTCATCTTAACTAAGGAGTTGATTATGAAAAAATTAACAATTATCTGTCTGCTGGGTCTCTTAACATCTTTCCTCTTCGGAAATACAAATTCTGAGACATCTTTTAAAGTTTATCTGGGTAGTGGAATTACACAACTTGATAACGAACCTGTAATATCACTTGATGCAACACTGTCATATCCTTTGTATCAATGGATGAATGTTGGAATTAGCGGAAGTGCTTTTCATACTCTTGAAAGAGAATATAAAGACGCTCTGGATAATGCCTATCAGGCAGAATCAGGATTCTCTGAAATTTTTATACAGCCTCATTGGAATGTAAATGAGAAATGGGATCTGGGTGTGCGATTAGGAGTGGGTATGCAGCTCGTGCAGTTCCGTTATGAGGAAGATTTAAGAGATGATCTGGTATGGACTGAAGAGTATCTGGATAAACTTGAAATCCCCATGCAGACGATAGCCATGACTGCGGAATACACATTATGCCCGGCCCACAGTCTTTCTCTTGATTTAGGGTACAGGAATATAAAAGAAACTAATACACCTTTTGCAGACGACATCACGTTAACCGGAGCCTTCTTTGGTAAGATCCAATATGGATTCAGTTTTTAGATAATGCAAAAGTCATTAGAACATTATAATATGTGGTGGGCTGTAATAGTCTGGATTGTTTTATACTCTCTCATCCTGTTATTCCTGCCCTTCTATAGGAAAAGCGCTTATAAACCCAAATCAGTATATATTGCGTTTGTAATCGCTTTTGCACTGGAAATGTTCGGAATTCCCTTTTCCTTGTATTTTGCAGCCTGGGCATTTAGAGTCAATTTACCGGAAGGCATCTTCTGGGGACATACTCTCATTGACTCAATAGGACATGCAGGTATGTATATTGGAATTCTGTTCATGGGAATCGGACTTATACTGATTATTTCAGGTTGGCAGCAGATTTACGACCGTTACTGGAGCCGTGAAAAAGGGAGTGGAAAACTGGTTCAGGATGGTATATATCAATATATAAGACATCCTCAATACACAGGTCTATTTTTAATAACCCTTGGTATGATGCTTGAATGGTTAACAATCCCTCAATTGCTGATGTGGCCGGTTCTTCTTTTTATCTACGTAAGATTAGCCAGAAAAGAGGAAAAGGATATGAGATCTGAATTTGGACTTGAATACGATGTATATAAAGATGAGACGGGAATGTTTTTTCCGCGACTTTAACCTGGTGTATTACAAAAGAATCCCTTGACAACAAAATTTGTTATTACTAACATACCCTAATATGAAACCAGCAATAGTGATTGTCTATATACTGTTTTTCTCATTAGGGTGTGTTGGTTCCGCCAGCATTGGCTATCTTCACAAGTGTCTGAAAACACCATTAACCAAATATTTATTTTATCTGTATCTTACTTTACTGATAAGTGTCGCAAGAATCCTTGTGGATACATTTTTTTCTGCTCTGGGTTTCAATCTTCACATCCCGATGATCATAAATGTCATCATAGGAACAGCGATTGGAACACTGGTCTATTATTTTATTTACAAAGTTTTAGTTCAGTTAAAAAATATAACCCCGGTCATTGCCTTTGCCCCTACGGCGTTTATTTTTATTCTCCAAATAGTAAGAACGATTATTTTTTATGTTTTCGGTCTACCCTTAACCATGCTTCTATACCCCTATATGATTTCAATAATTTCATTTTATCTTTTTTTTGTTGGAGTGTCCTTCAGGAGAGGCATTGACAAGAACTGGAATCAGGCGCTTCAGATTCTGATAAATAAAATGGGAATCATTACCATGATTTTTGCACCACTATCAGCAATTGTATATATCTCTCTTCATTATCTGGGTAAAAGAGGAATGAATTTTATCTCCCTTGATTTTCTTTTCCTCGCTATGTGGAGTATTGTTTCAGTCGGGGTTGTACTTCATTATCTGACAAGATTAGGCACCATTCCCAATAAAACAAGGGCAGACCAATCTTTCCTGGATACTTTTAATATCAGTCCCAGAGAATCAGAAGTTCTAGAATTAATCCTTAAGGGTTATTCCAATAAGGAGATCGGAAATAAACTTTTTATCTCCTTCACCACCGCCCGTACACATGTGTCTCATATCTTTGAAAAAACAAATGTTAACAGCAGAATGGAACTGGTTTCAAAAATCATGACAATATAGACAATATAAATGACCCATATTGATCTCTGATAATTAAGAAAAATATCAATCATACTTCCAGACCTTAACTACGCACTCAAGGTTTAATCCAGGACTCCCGGGGTCAGGGGTTTGCTTTTGGAACAGTTAAATTGATGATTAATCATGGGTAGGAAATTATACATTTAAAGACTATCTATGGTGTTGCCTTTCATGAAAATACGGCTTCCATTAATATTTTAAACAAATGCGGCATGAAAATAGACGAATCAATTAACCTGTATGGCAATTCTGTCTTTTCTTTCGCCAGAAGTTCTCACATCCAGACCCGATTCTGATGAAAGAGAGGAGCCGCATCAAAAGCCGAAAAAATATTTTATTAATTTTTTAGATTATAGAAGCCTCAGGGTTTACTCATCGGAACTCATGTTTTCAACCTTAATAAGGGTGAGTCTGATATGCTTTTCCATCGTCTTTTTAGCCTGATCCCCATCTTTGTTGACGATAGCCTTCAGCATTGCATGATGGTCGGCGATACTGGTTTCCAAACTACCCCGCACATAGCCTGTCTTGGAGAAACTCCGCATCATCAATTGAGTGAGGTGTTTGTAGAGGGAGATAAGGATTTTATTATCTGTAGCCTCAATGATGGACTTATGCAGCTCAAAATCAAGGATATTGTAGGCATCAATCTTATTTTCACCGGCCTTTTGATCCAGCTCTTCTATCAGATGAGCAAAGCGGGAGATAAAACCCTGGGGAGGATCAATGGCAACATCGTAGATGGCTTGTGATTCGATGATGCGTCTTGTATTGGTCAGGTCGATGAGAAGATCCTTCTGACTGGGAAAGTGAAATACAAAAGAGCCCATCAGAGTTTCCAGAAAGTTGTCTATGTTGGTTTCTTTAATGAAAACACCCTTACCCTGCCTGGTCTCAACCATCCCCCGGGATTCCAACGAGCGGATGGCTTCCCTAATGGATCTGGTCCCCACTTTGAGCTTTTCCGACAATTCTGCCTGAGATGGGAGTATATCACCGGAAACAAGATCGTTTTCTACAATGATATTTTCCAGGGCATAGGTCACTTCATCCGAAACTTTTACTTTTTTAAGGGGTGCAATATCTCTATACATATTTTTCTCTCAGGCAATTATAGACAAATGATAGATTTTATTGTACCCCTGTCCTGTCCTATGTCAAGTCTTAAATTTAACTATTGACTTGTGACACAAGTCATAATACAATTTCCCTATCCTTAAAACAAAGGATGATTTTTTATATCCAATAAAAGGAGTCACTCTATGAAGAAACTGCTCACTCTATTATTAATCAGTATCTTTTCAATTACCCTGGCATTCTCAGAAGGTCAGGCAGAAACAGGCACAGACAAAGTCATCGAAATTAACTTTTCATCTGTCAGTGTTCCCGGAGATGCCCATACAGAAGCCATGACCGTGTTTAAGAAGGAACTCGAAAAACTCTCCGGCGGAACCATGAAGGTTAACGTCTATCATTCAGGCCAACTCTTTCCTCAGGAAGGAGAACAGGATGCGGTACGGCAAGGGACAGTAGACATGGTTTATACCAGCGCTCCCTGGCTGGCCGAATTTGTTCCTTACCTGTCCATGTTTTCTGCGGTTTATACCTTTCAGGGTTATGACCACATGACAAAGGTTCTCAATGGAGAAATCGGAAAGAAAATTTTTCAGGATGTTGTCGATTCTCAGGGAATCCGCCCTCTAGGCGCCTATTATCTGGGCACCAGACAGCTCAACCTTGTTGAAAAAGTGGGCCCAGTCAGAACTCCGGCAGATATGGCCGGCGTGAAACTGAGAACTCCCGGTAGTCCCTCCTGGATTGCTCTTGGAAAAGCTCTGGGCGGCAACCCCACTCCCATGTCTTTTGGTGAAGTCTATATGGGCCTGAAGACAGGAGCTGTTGAAGGTCAGGACAACCCTCTGGGAACAGATAAAAATGCGAAATTCTACGAAGTCACTAAATACATCGTTTTGACTAATCATGTCGTAGACTCCACCTGGCCCACCATTAATGAAAAGAAATGGCAGTCTTTTTCTGACAAACAGAAAGAATGGGTATTGAAATCCGTTGATAAAGCCAGAATAGCCTGTGATAAACAGAACCTTGAAACAGAAGCGGGAATCCTTGACTTCTTCAAGGGTGAAGGTATGATCATCATCGAAGATCCGGATGTGAAGGCCTTTGCCGATTATGCAAAAAACTCTTATTTGACAGAAAGCAAAGACATATCCAAAGACTGGGACTGGGACCTATATGACAAGGTTCAGGGAATGGTCAAATAGTATTAAAATAGGAATTGATTTTTCCGGTGAGGCCTGAGGGCCTCACCTGTTTTTTGTAAAGGTATATGAATGAAAACAGCATTGAAAAGAGCAGGCAAACTATTTATTGATACAATAGAAATTTACATCCCCTTTGCCGCCTTTGTGACCCTCTTTATCGTATTTATAACTGGAATTTTCTTCCGGTATTTCCTCAAGCCCCTCACATGGACCCTGGAACTATCTCTCATTTGTTTTATCTGGACCTCTCTCTTAGGCGGTTTATTTGCAAAAAGAGAGGATGCTCATGTCGCCTTTACCATGGTTTATGATGCGGTGAGTCCTCTCATACAGATCTGGATGAGACTCATCGGCCACAGTCTGCTTGTTCTTTCCTTTGCGATTGGGCTGATTCCTTCCTGGAAATACGTCCTGTTTATGGGTTACAAAAAATCCAATGTCCTCAAGATCCCTATGGATCTTGTGTTTCTCCCCTTTGTAATTTTTCTCGCTTTTATGATCGGCCGGTACACTGTGGATATATACAGAGACACGCGGAAACTGATAAAGGGAGACCTTTCATGAATATAGCTCTACTTGTTTTTATGCTCTGTTTTCTTCTCATATTCCTGATCAGAATTCCCATCGCACCGGGCATGCTGATGGCCTCGTTTTTTTACTTCGCCCTGGCTCCCGGACTGTCAGCTGATATCAGTATGGCGGCTTCACAGTTTCTGTCAAATATGAACTCTAAATTCGTTCTGATTGCTGTTCCCCTCTTCGTCTTTATGGCAGAAGTCATGAACAGCGGGAAGATCACTGATATGATTTTCCGTTTTGCCAACGTGATTGTTGGAAGAAAACGGGGGGCTCTGGGACATGTGAATGTGGTTGCCTCCATCATCTTTTCCGGAATGACCGGGTCTGCCCTGGCGGATGCATCCGGTTTGGGAATGATGGAAATCAAAGCCATGAACGATCATGGTTATGAACGGGGGTTCAGCAGCGCCATCACAGCTGCATCCGCAACCATTGGACCCATCTTTCCTCCCAGCATTCCCATGATCTTTTACTCCATGCTCTCTGGAGCGTCCATCGGTGCCCTTTTTATCGGCGGCATGGTTCCCGGGATTTTTATCGGCCTGGCTCTGATGGGGTATATCGCGGTTGTAGCACGGATACGGAATTATCCCAGAGGTGAAAAACTGATTCTCCGGGATGCTATGGCTATCACAGTGAAAGCCCTCCCCGCGCTGCTTTCCATCGTGGTTCTCCTGGGGGGTATCTACAGCGGTATCGTGACCCCCACAGAGGCGGGAGCCCTGGCGGCACTCTATGCCATTTTCGTATCATTTTTTGTATATAGGGCCATGGGATTCAAAGATCTCCTCAAGGTGATCATGAACACAGTCAAGACAACGGGAACTCTGTCACTCCTTGTGGGAACGGCCTATGCCTTTTCCTACATCGTGGCTATTGAACACATTCCCGATGAAGTTGCCGGGTGGCTCCTGACAATAACAAATAACAAATATGTCCTGCTCCTTTTGATTAATATTGTTTTCATTGTCCTGGGCATGTTTATCGACACCATGTGCATCACCCTGGTTTTTATTCCCATAGTACTGCCCCTGGTGAATACTCTAGGCATTGATCTGGTGCATTTTGGTGTGATGATCACGCTCAACATGATGATTGGTCTCTCCACTCCCCCCTTCGGAATGCTTCTGTTTGTGGTGTCGGGGATATCCAAAACACCCCTGATAGAGGTGATCAAAGAGATACTGCCCATGCTGCTCGTACTTTTCGGAGTGCTTTTTATGGTGACCTTCATACCACAAATTGTCACGTTCCTCCCCAATTTGATGGGAATGTAAAAAACAAAGGAATTATTGATGAGAAAAGAAATTACCCCGGGGGTATACCCCACAATGATTACCCCCTTTCACGAGGATTTATCCATTGACTATGAAGCTCTGAAAAACCTGATTGAGTGGTATATTCACAGAGGCATTGACGGCCTGTTTGCCGTCTGCCAATCCAGTGCCATGTTTGAGCTCAGCCGGGAGGAACGGGCGTCCTTATGCCGGAGCACAGTTGAATATGCGGGAGGCCGTTATCCTGTGATGGCCTCGGGTCATGTATCCGATACAATTGAGGGTCAGATTGATGACCTTCAAGCCATGGCTGACTCTGGCGCTGACGCTCTTGTACTGGTCAGTAACCGTCTGGCTGCGCCCTGGGAAAACGATTCCAAATGGCTTAAAAATCTGAACCGCTTATTGAAAAAACTGCCCACAGATATTCCATTGGGATTTTATGAATGCCCCTACCCTTATAAAAGAGTTCTATCTATCGAACTTGTCAAAGAGTTGATTGGCATGAACCGCTTTGAGTTTATCAAGGATACCTGTTGCGACCCCCCGATGATCAAAAAGCGGGCCGCCTTATCCAAGGGATCAAAGGTTCAGTTCTTTAACGCCAATGCAGCCACACTCCTGATGAGTTTAAAGGAAGGCTATGCCGGTTATAGCGGCATCATGACAAACTTTCACAGCGACTTGTACTACAGGCTCTGCCACGATTGGCAGGAGATGGGTGAAGATGCCCAGAGCCTGCAGGACTACCTGGGATTAGCCTCTGTGATTGAATGCCAGTTTTATCCGGCAAATGCACGGTACAGTCTGGTCAAAGAGGGAGTCTTGAATAACCTTGTTTCCCGGCGGCAGGATGCTAGGCTGAGACAATTAACCAAATCCCAGGAAATGGAAGTCGATCAGTTTTACGCCATATCTCAGGAGATGAGCAACCGGTATAAGAGAAAAGAACAACCAGGGGGATAAACCCTGGCCCGGGAGAGATTCAGCAGGTTTTACGGCTGAAACTCCCGGTTAAACGACCGTGTCTAATCCCTTAGACCAGGAATAAAGCCAGTGTTTTGATCTCAAAAGGTCTGAATGACAAGGCAATATCCCCTGCGAATCGCTCACTCATCGGTCTTTCAAGGAGATTCACGAGACCCCATGATTAAAATCAATCAGGCTCTCCACCTTTAAATCGCATTCCATACCCGCATATTCATGCATTCTGATTATCACAGCCTTTCCATCTTCCGATAGTTTGACCGCATCAATAAGAATATTCTCCCGGTCAAGGCTGACAAATGTCTCAGTATTTCCGACATGCCCTTCAAATACCTGAGCAGGATTATTCAGAATCAGGGATTCCTTCTCAACGCCGGCCGTATAAATATCACCGTCATGAGGTAGAACGGAATAGCAGAACTCATGAATACCCCAATCCGCCGTCTTATCCGGAGCCTCTGCAGATTTCAACAGAGACATGCCCAGGGTGGAATTCTTGATGCTGTAACCATATTTACAGTCATTAAGAAGTGCCAGACCTCGGCCTCTCTGGGAAAGATCACTCCATTTTTGTGCAGGAACTTCAAATTTTGCGAAATCCCAGATGGTGTTGTCATGAGTATTCCTTTCCACATGTCCAAACTGAATATCATAACTCGCCCGGGTGCTGCGTATATCCGTCTCAAAAAATGTTCTGAGAAGGGTATTCCGCTCCTGCCAATCCACTGTCGTGTCAAAGTCAATCCGCTCCGTATCAGCATACAACTTCATATACTGAGTAATTGAAGAAGACTGGTATTTCCAGACAAATTCGATAATTTTAAGAACAGGTCCATCTTCAATCAATCTGGATGATATCAGATCATCAACGGGTATGCATTTTTCCCTATAATAGGGTTCCAGCTCCCAGGCATCGAAATGCCTTGGCTTATCCTCAAAAGTCTTTAGATCATTGTAGAATTTCCCCTCGGGAACGAGTTCCTTTCCCGCCGACTTCTGCAGCAGAGACGTGATTTTACCGGCATTATTCCATTTAATCCTGTAATGCTGATCTTCCACTTCTCTCAGATCAGTACGAGAATCCTGATTATTCTGTTCATCCCTTCTCTCGGAAGAGGATACAAGATTGAGATTTTTAAAGGAAAGGGGCGCCAGCTCTACCGAGAGATAGAATCCATCTTTTTGAAGGCTCCTCTGGGAAGGAACTCCCTGACCACCCTCGTCCAGAAATGCCCCGGGGACATCACCGGCGACAAAAACTGTCTCGTGAGTAGCAAATGAATTTGGATTGAACAGAGCATAACCCGAACCAGGACACTTCATTTCATTCACTGTATCCTGTATTTTCTCATTCAATGAAGCTTCAAGTTTTGTATACGTTTTTTCTGCTTCATCATACACTTCTGTGATACTGGACCCGGGAAGAATATCATGGAACTGCCGGGTCAAAACTTCTTTCCAATGGGCTTCAAAGAAATCACTCGGGTATGAATCTGTTCCCTCCATAAGGGCTAGCACTTCACTGTTGCGCAGTGCATATTCCAGCTTCCGATTGAATCTCTTTGTTTTAGCCTGGGAGGTAAAGGTGCCTCTATGGAACTCAAGATAAAGCTCACCATCCCAGGTGTTCAATCCTTTTTCCTTTTTGAGATCCTGAAGTTTCTCAAAATACTCCCCTGCTTTCCCGGTTACCAGCTTGGGATTTCCTGGAATTTTATCCAGTTTATCTACCATCTCGAGCATCTCTCTCGTGACACCCCCACCCCCATCACCATAGCCGTAGCTCAGGAGCAGCTCATCAGTAAAACCCTTGTTGCTGTAGCTGTTCCAGATACCGTTGATGGAGCTGGCTGTTATCATGCCGTTGTAGGTATAAAAATCGAGGGACTCCAGATCTCCGGCATCTCCGAGGGTAGGAGTCGTCACAAAATGAGTGATGACTTCTGAACCATCGATGCCGCGCCAGTTAAAGGTATCATTGGGAATTCGATTGTATTGATTCCAGCTTATTTTCGTCGTCATGAAGGAATCGATGTCAGCCAGCTTCAGGATCTGAGGCAGAGCAGCAGAATACCCGAAGACATCGGGAAGCCAGAGCACATTGCTTTCGACTCCGAATTCCTCATTGAAGAAGGCTTTTCCATAAAGCAGCTGCCTCACAAGAGACTCTCCTCCGGTCAGAAGGCAGTCGGCTTCCACCCACATGCCGCCGTTAGGCTCCCAGACTCCTTCCTTGACCCTCTCTTTGATCTGTTTATAGATTTCCGGTGCATCCTGCTTCAATTTGTCATAGATGTGAGGCTGTGACTGGAAAAAAATATAATCAGGGTAGCGCTCCATCAGCCTTAAGACAGTCGCAAAAGAGCGCTGCGCCTTTTCCCGGGTATGATCCAGGGTCCAGAGCCAGGCGACATCTATATGAGTATGTCCCAGACAGCGCACGGTGTCAGAGTGGTCTTCCCGTAGTACTGAAAGTTCTTTTTCCAGAAAAATATGGGCATCATAGATATCCTGAATCATTTTCTCAGGGTTATTCAGAGAGATCCTGTTGTAAACCTGGTTTAGTAAATTCATCAGTTTCTGATACAGGCTGCTGCCTTGATCCATCTGCTTCAGTGTTTGAAGAAGGGCCTTCAGCAGGTAATAAAAATAGTCAATTTTCTTGTCCAGGACTGAAAAAAGGCATTTTTTGATCTCATGAGTCAGGCCGAGTTCGGCTTCATTTCCTCCGCCATCCAACCCGGCCCAAAGCAGAAATTTCATTTCGAAAGAGACCAGCCCCTCGGGAAGGAGGACTTCCTGATGATTCAGGTCTACCCCCTGGTATTTTTCACCATTGAGGTAGCACAAAGACTCAAAACCGCTGTTATTCCCCATCCCGGTTCTTCCAAAGTCAAAAAGACCGGTAACCAGTTTATCCTTGAAATATTCGGGGAGATTTATATTGAGAATGAGCCAGCCGTACTGATTATACCCACCCCAGCGGAAGCCAGGTTTTATGGTCTGGATTCTGGATTCATCCAGTTCCTTTCCACTGCAAAACTGAATATCAAAATTGTTGAAAATCCTGGTGTACCTCCTGGGTTCAAGGAGGCTCAGCATTTTTTCACTTTTTTCATATGTAAACATAAGACTGTGGTTCATAATTATTTTCTACCTTGTAATATTTTAATTTAAAGACATTCTGATGGATAAATTCTAAGACTATTTAATAGAACCCCCAAGAGAAAATCCATTGGACATAAATCTTTGTGACAAAATGTATAAGCCGGCAATGGGGAGGGTATAAAGCAGGGAAAAGGCCGCCAACTGTCCGAATTGAACCGTTCCATAGGCACCAAAGAACTGATAGATGGCCACAGAGGCCGGCATTTTCTCGACGGAACTGATCAGTATAAAGGGGACGAAAAAATTTCCCCAGCTCCCTGAAAACGTGAATATGAAAACAACAAGAAGTCCTGGCAAAATGGCTGGTAAAATAATGTGCCGGATCGTTTGAAGCGTGCTGGCGCCATCAATCCAGGCAGCCTCTTCCAGAGTGATAGGAACATCATCCAGAAAATTCTTCATCATCCAAATGCTGTAGGGCAATGCAGTGGAGACAAGAAACAGAGTGGTGGAGATCAGGGAATTGATTATTTTCAACTCAAAAAAAACCATGTAGACAGGAACCATAATGGCTGTGATAGGCAGGCCCGTCAGAAACAACAGACTGTACATAAGAGTCCCCTTCCCTTTGATATTATACCGGGACAAGGGATAGGAAGCCAGAATGGACAAAATGACAACCAGGGTCGCCTGAGAAAATGACAGGATAAAACTGTTGAGAAAAGATCGGTAGTTTGAACCATTGGTTAACACTTCTCTGTAATTATCCAGAGTGAATTTCTCGGGGATTCTGACTCTGAGAGGGGCATTCGCATCAAAAGAGGCAAAGACCAGCCAAAGCATCGGCCATATGAACAGGACCATAACAAATATAAGAGAGACATTGGCGCCCTTGTTCCGTAGAAGCCTTTTGATGTAAAAGGATCTTCGTTTAGTAGTGATTTCCGGGATTGATTGACCCATTTGATACTCCTGGGATTAAATTAAATGAAAAACAATATCCTTCCGGATCGTTGATTCAGGTTCTAAAACGAGACATAACAAGATTACATTTCATGCTTGAAGCTTTTCATATAGAGGGCACTCAGCAGTATTCCAAAGATGAGAAGAACGATGGCCATGGCAGTCCCATATCCCAGCTGATAGGAAATAAAAGATTTTTGATACATATAAATTGGAACTGTAGTTGTATCATAACCCGGCCCGCCGCCGGTCAGGGCAAAAATAAGGCCAAATAAACCAATGGTCTGTAAGGTAACCAGGATTGTATTTGTTACGATGGTTCCTTTTATGATTGGAAGTATGATCTTAAATAATAGCTGCCAGCTGTTGGCACCATCGAGCCATGCGGCTTCGATTGAATCATCCGGAACATTAGCCAGGGCAGACTGATACATCAGCATCGAAAAGGCTGTTCCTCTCCAGATATTGGCCAGGATGACAGCCAGCATCCCGTAATCAAACAACCAGGCAATAGGTTTGATACCGAAGACTCCCAACAGGTTATTCAGGGATCCGGTGGTATTGAAGAATGCAAAAAAAACAAAAGCAACTACGACTTCAGGGGTGACCCATCCAAGGAGAACGGAAGTGCCGACAAGGCGCTGCAGGGTTTTTCCCTGCTTCTCCATAAAACGGGCGATTGTAAATCCCAGTATCTGCTGTCCCAGGACAGCGGAAAAGAGCAAAAAGACGGCTGTATTGATTAAAGACTTGATGTACCGGGGATCCGAAAACATTTTGGTATAATTGCTCAAACCGACAAAACCAAAGTTTTGCGATTTTACACCGATAAGGGTTTTGTCTGTAAATGAATAAACAAGGGCCATTATAGAGGGCGCAAAATAAAACAATACGATGAGAATGAGGGCAGGTGATAAAAAACCGATTATATTTATATTTTGTATTATTTTTTTATCCAATTATATTCTCCATTCAAATCAGAAGCATTACACCCTGTAATGCTTCTGAAAATTAGTTTATTTTTCTATCCAGTTGCCTTCACCGGCAAGGTCTTTCACATTGACGGCATAGGATTCAGCAGCTTCATCAGCGCTCATTTTACCGGTGATGACAGCTTCGACAGCAGCCTGAATCTCAACTGAGATGCTGGGATACAGTTCCTTACCCGGACGGAAGTGGGTATATTCTGCAAAGGGTGTCATATCGGCTCTAAATTGGCCGCCTTCAATATAGGCTTTATCTGCAGCCACATCCCGTCGGGTCGTCATGTCTCCGGAAGTATTGACATAGAGAAGCATATTCTTTTTATTGCAGGCGATTTTCAGAAAGTCCATGGCCAGGTCTTTATTCTTTGACAGTGAAGAGATACCTAGAGTCCAACCACCACTCATAGAGGTAAATCCGTTGCCGAATTCCTGAGGCATAGCTGTGACGGCAATCGAATCTTCATAACCCTTAAAGTCTCCACCTTTCCAGTTACCATCCAAGACGATCCCGATTTCTTTGCCTTCGAGCATCTTTTTATTCAGGGCCTGCCAACCCTGGGCATCAAGCATGGTAGCCAGTTCATTGTTCGTATATACACCCATGTCATAGATAGCCTGGATAAATTTCAATGAGTGAGTGATTCCATCAGCCTTTGCAACCCATTTATCTCCGTCGATAATCCAGTCTTTCGTCCCGGATATCAGCATTTCAAATGTTTGCATTGTAGTCCCTTCACCCTGGGCCTTAGATCCATTCATCCAGATGGGGTAAGCGATCCCTGCATCATGAAGTTTTTGAACCGTAGTCAGAATATCCGACCAGTTTTTGGGAGCGAAGGGCAGGGGTATTCCCGCTTTTTTGAATACAGGGATGCTGTAGTAAAGACCGCGTGTGTCCGTGGAAAATGAAACAGCATAGGTACTGCCGTCAATCTTCATTCCCTCTTTGACATTTCCAGCAAACTGATCGTTATACTCGGCCCATTCATCAGTGGGAATTGCTGCCAGATAACCGGGTCCTACAAGAGCCGGAACCAGAAAGCTGTCCACGTGAACGATATCCAGAGAATCATCAGATTGTAAAATAAGAGCCGTCTTTGTGTTATAATCCGCTTCATTACTCAAGTTGGCAGATAGTTCTACTGAGACGTCAGGATATGTTGCCTCAAATTCTGCTTTCGCGGCGGTCATCCATTTTGTCATGGCTTCATTACCACCAGGTTCTTTGTAGGCAATCTTGACAGTTCTTTTTCCTGATTTTCCCTCATCAGACGATCCATTGGCAAACATCATTGTTGTTGCCAGCACCAGTAACAACGGGATAAAAAATTTTCTCTTCATATATCTCTCCTCTTTGATTAAGTATTCGAGTGATACATTATCACCGCATTGACCTATTGTCAAATACTTTAATACATTTAAGGATTTGTATGATACATATTGATTTTTCTATATAATTGATCTTACAGAATTGCCTTCGATCAGTTCTACAGGGAGTACAGACTTCTGGAGACGGCTCTCACCCTCTATGATCTCATTCAGCATATCCATGGCCAGAACACCCATTTCAGATTCATTCTGTCTGAGGTGTGTAAAATCATACTGACCCAGATAATCGGCAGGGCTGTCAAAACAGAGGATGGAAACGTCTTCGGGAACCCGAATTCCCAGCTCTTTCAAAACCAGATACGCCAGCAATGCCAGGTCATATTCGCAGGCAAAAAGTGCAGTGATCCCCTTCTCCCGGCTAAAATAGTCGAAAAGAATTTTCTTATCAATATCCACATAAGCAAGAGACCGGCTTTCCGGTCTGGTACTATGAAAATCTGTCAGGAAACGTGATTCGAGAATGGGAATATCCTGGGCATCAAAGGCCGCACGGGCTCCCTCCAGCCGATCTTCCAGAACCGAGGTGTTACGGACAGGAGAAGACAAATACAGAATATTGCGGTGCCCTTTGTTAATGAGAGAAGTAATACCCCGGTAGGATCCTTCCCGGTTGTCTGTTCCCACATATGAGGACTTCAACCCCCGTAACTCACGATCTACCAAAACAAAGGGAAACTCTTTGATGGATAATTCCATGATGACCGGATTGTAATACTCACCATGCTGAGGGAGGATGATCAGTCCATTCACTCCCAGGACGAGAAGATCCCGGATAGCCTTTTCCTCCAGCTTCTGATCGCCTTTTGTCAGTTTTATAACAAGGTAAAATCCGCATTTCTCCGCTTCTTTTTCAATCCCCGCCAGGATCTTCATTCCGAAACTGGATGAAAAATCAGGAAGTATAAAACCGATGACCCGCTGCCCTCCTGAAGCGAAGGATGAACCGGTTTTCAAAGAGACGGGCAACCCGGGACTCCCAGGGGAATCTCCATTGAGAGTCACCACGGTCCCCTTTCCCCGCTGGCGGGTAATAAAACCTTCTTCAACCAGAAGTTCCATGGCTTTGCGTATGGTGACCCTGCTGACCTTGAATTGCTTCGTCAGCTCCATCTCTGTTTCCAGAGTGGAACCATCCTGCAGTTCACCACTGTTGATTCTATTTAGAATATGTTTATATATCTTGTAATATTGAGGTTCTCTCATTATTTACCGCCTATTTGTACTTAACAATAATACATTTAGACCAAATAGTGCAATATCGAAGCCGTATAAAAGAGCTTTTTCGGCAGGCAGGTATTTTTCTGTATTTCTACGTATTAACACAGATAGGCATAGCTAATATTCTAGGTACTTCTCTCAATAATAACAAATATAGGAGCAAATTTCAAAATAGTAGTTTCAGCGCAAAAGGCTGCATAAATATGCACGTTTTCAGTTTCAAAGGTTCAGCCCAGGATCTGCCAGGGAGCGTATCCAGGAGGTGCTGTTAGAATCTGGTGAGCATGGGGTAGTTTCTCAGTTTAGCAAGCTGATGCAAAATAAATCAGACTCATAAATAACCCCATCCTGTTCACAGGGATTATATCAGATTGACAGAGTCACGGATTGTTCACTATGTTCCCCTTCAATGTCTCCTATTATGTATCATATAATAAGGGATATCGGGGAGATCACATCATCATGAACAAGATTAAACTCATAGCCTGCGACATGGACGGGACCCTCCTGGATGATGATAAACAGATCTCCCGGGAGAACATCGAGGCCATTGCCAAACTGAAGACCAGAGGAATCTATTTTGTCATTGCCACTGGCAGGCATGATTCCATGGTCAAGAGCTACCTGGATACACTGGGACTCGAAATGCCCGTCATCTCCTGTAATGGTGCCATGGTGAGAGAGCCCTTCTCCAACCATCTGTTTTCATCGATCCCCCTCCTTTCAGATCAGGTGCTGGTGATCATTCAAGCCTGTAAACTCCACCATGCGGACTACCATATTTATGCACGGGATGTCATATACGGAGAAACCCTGACCAGCCGGATGTTCTACTACAATGAACGAAATAAGACCCTGCCCGACCGGGACAAGATAAAGCTCTTAGTGTCTCGGGACTTCAAAAAATATGTGGCCGACAACACGGGGGAGCTCTACAAGGTATTGATCATTCCTCCAAGGCAGGAAGACTTTATAGCTATTCAGAAGGAGATCTTCAAATCAACCGGTCTCCACGCATTTCAATCGGATTCAGAACTTCTGGATGTATCCCAGAAAGGAATCACCAAGGCCCATGCCATTCAAGTCCTCTGCAATGAGCTAAACATTGACAGAAGTGAAACAGCAGCCATCGGCGATCAGCTGAATGACCTCGATATGATTGAGTATGCCGGAGTAGGCGTCGCCATGAAGAATGCAGTTCCCCGTGTAAAAGAAGCAGCCCAGATCATAACCGAAACTACGAACCATCAGAATGGAGTCGCCGAAGCCCTGGAACGCCTGATGGGACGTTCCTGAGGGGAGATTCCAGATCAGATGTTTTAATTATGATTCAATTGTTCTAAACCCGAAATACAACTTATACTGATATATGTAATCAAAACGGGGAATGATATGAACAACTACCAGATCAAACAGTATTCTGAACAATTCGCAGACAAGTCGATCACCATCAATCCCTATATCATGAAGAAACTGGGGATCATCAAGGCAAAGAGTCTTATTCGGATCAACGACTACCAGCTGGTGTGCGTACCCTATACCATATCCCTTTCTGACTGCCGGATTCTCCTGATCCTCAGCCCTAAGGAACAAAGCATCATCACCGAGGGGAGTAAAGGGAACATCATGCTTCACCTCGAATTCCATCACCCTAACCTGGATAAAGATATTCCCCTGTTTTTCAGGATCGCCATCAAAAGTTTCAAACAGCTGAATACCCGTCTGAACCAGTGCCTTCTGGAAGCCTCTCTTCTGACTGTCCCTCAGGATTACAGAGAGATCCTCCTGGAGTACTTCCTGAAGAATGAAGAAAATCTAACCATTTACAAAGATCCTGAGTTGAGTGAAAAAATTGTGACTGCAAAGCAGTTTGAGCCTCTCAAAATGAAGAAACAGGGATTCATCCGATTCAGCAACGACCTCAAGCTGCACTGCCGCATCATCACAACCAGCTTACAGAAAATTGTTCTCTTTATTGATACTGAGGAGTCAATTCTAAAGTCTCCTCCTGAAAAGATCATCCTCGAAATAATACTGGCAGGAGATCCCTTCTTTATAAATTCCTCTTTCCTGGATTACAGTGTATCCACAGAAGTAGAAGGATTTTTCATTGTCAGTCTGAAGTTAGAGTATTCTTCTATTCTGACGGAGGGATTAGCACCTCTTCTAAAAGGTGAGAAGATACCTCAGGAGGAAACAATTAAGGAAGAGAAACCCATTGATGAATCTTCCGTCAGGGATGAGGAAGCAGAAGAAAATAGTGATGCCGACGACGTCCTGGAGGAATCACCCGTTTCCTGATTGAATTTGTCTCTCTTTGACTCAGAACTACCCCTTCAAATATGGGTCATAAGCACCCATCGTGGTCATTATGACCCAGTTTCGTTAAATACTTGAGGCTTTGACTCAAAAAGACACAGTCCAGATACTTCTTACCCATTTACAGTCCTTAATATCGACAAACCACAAGACAAGCCCATCAATTAAAATTATTATTTTCTTTATACATATATATTTAAAAACTTAAAATAATAGTTGGCACGCCTTATGCATTATAGAGTATCAGAAACATAAAAATAATCTGGAGGTACAGATATGACAAATATGATCGTAAGAAACAGAGTACAGCTTAATCCCTGGAATGAAATGGATAGAATCTGGGATTCCCTGTACAAACCGGCTCAGGTCGCACCGCGCAAACCTGTTGTGAACATAGTGAACGAAGAAAACAAGGTGATCCTGACGGCAGAACTCCCCGGATTCGGTCCTGAAGACATCGACATCCAGGTGAAAGAAAACCTGTTGATCCTGCAGGCTCTGAAAAGAGTGGAAATAAAAGAGTCATCAGAAGAAGTCAAAGAAGAAAAAGAAGAAAAAGAAGTGGTTTTTGAAAAGAGTTTTGTCCTTCCTGAGGATCTGAGAAGAGAAAACTTTGTAGCACAGATGAAAAATGGTCTTTTGACCCTGGAATTGCCCCGGAGCGAAAAACCGGCTCCCCTGGCCATTAAAGTAATAAGTAAATGAAACAATTCGGAGGAAATGAAATGAACAATATAGTAGTACGAAGAAATCCTGCACCCGCTGTTAATGCCTGGAAAGGATTAAACAGAATGTTTAATGATGAGAACAGTGCCTTTGAGGCTGAACCCCGCAAACCCGTGGTCCATGTGGAAAACGAAGAGTCCCGGGTGGTCCTCACAGCAGAACTTCCCGGTTTCGGATCTGATGACCTGGATATACAAGTCAATGAAAACCTGCTGACCATCAAGGCTCTTAAGAAAGGCGATAAGAAGGAAGAAGAAATTGTCGTCTTTGAAAGAAGCTTTGTCCTTCCGGAAGACCTGAAAAGGGAAGACATCCAGGCCGAAATGAAGAATGGACTACTGACACTGGATCTTCCCCGCAAGGAGAAACCTGCTCCTCTGGCCATTAAGGTCAAAGGTTAAAAAAGCAGTTTATATAGATATCTAACGGTTTATACCGCTGGAGGAGCCGGGATTTTTCCCGGCTTTTTTTATTCCCTCAGCAACGGTACGACTCAACTGATTAGTTCTATTTAAAAGAAGAAAAATCCCAGTTCAGATACCTGACCAATGCTTCTTCTACAATGGAAAGCACGCTGCCCCGGACCATAGACACATGGTGCTCAAACCCATTTCGGCATATATGCTCCATCACATCATTCAATCCCGGAACCTTACAGACCGCAATGCCTCCATCCATCCCATAGGGTTCATTCACAAACTCACCCTCACCGGCATAGGCCTTCAGCACCCCCTTCGGATCATCCGATGAAACCCTGAAATAGGTCATCTCACCGGGGGCTACTTTTCCTTTGATGGCTCCAAAGCACTTTTCGCGCCCCAAAGTCTCTCCCAGAATATCCAGCTGTGATATTTCAATGGGATTTCCCATAAAACTGGCTGGATAATTGCTGCAATGAGTACAGACACAGATATCCCGGTCATAGTCAAAATTGTTATTCCAGTCCAGAAATCCCGGTGCCTCTTCGGCAGCCAGACGGAGGATCAACATCGAAAGGGCTCCGGCCACATCCATTTCACAGGCCGAAGGGCATCCGATTTCACCCATCATACTCATGGAAAGACATGTGGCGCATCCATAATTGCTCTGAATGCTGTCCCAGCACTGAATGGCCGTAGCATCCAGCTTGTTCTCTTCTACAAACCGATCTATCACGACAGACAGCTTGGCCTGCTTCATGACATCCGAGCCTTTTATCCGATCAGGAACGGTACCATAACCATAGATTTTTTCAATCTTAGCCTTCACTCCCTTATCATCCTCTCCCAGATCAACCGCAGCGGCAATGATCTCAGAGAGGTCTACGGGCACCACGGTAATGCCTGATTTCTGCATGATCTTCTCACTGAAACGGACCGTCTGAAAGGCAGCGGGTCTTGCCCCGATGGCACCGATACGGGCCCCTCGGACACCCTTGACAACTCGGCAGACCCCAGCAAACCTATCTAAATCGGCACTGAACTCATCCGACTTGATATCACTGGTATGGGTGCTCGTATTGGTAAAGGGAATCCCGTACTGATAGAGGTTATTGCACACCGAGATTTTACCGCAGAAGGCATCCCGTCTGTGCAGAACATCCACCTTATCATTCTGGTCATTAGAAGCCTGGACGAGTACCGGGACCTTCAGATCGGCCGACTGGATTGAATTGACAACGCCTATTTCATCGCCGAAATTCGGCAAAATTACCACGATCCCATCAATGATATCCCGGTTTTTCCTGAAAAGAGCCGCACACTTTTCCCCATCCGGATATCCTTCAACCACACCGGTGGGAGTGTCTGTGGTCTCAAGAATGACGGCATCAATTCCCTTTTTCTTCAGCACAGCCATGATATCGGTTCTGCCCGCAGCAGCTAGTTTCGGACTGAAAAACCCTCTTGTTCCCACAATGACGCCAAAAGCCATTTTTTTTCTGTTCATGCAGCATCTTCCTTTCTTGTTTTTCTATCTTTCAATTCGGTTGACCGGGCATTCATTTTCTGCTGCATCTGGTCAAAGACAACCGCAGCAATGATAACAAATCCCTTGATGACATTCTGCCAGAACTCTGAGACCCCCAGCATAACCAGTCCATCACTGAGGACACCGATCACAAAGGCACCGATGATGGTTCCTCCTACGGTTCCAATTCCTCCGGAAAGAGACGTCCCCCCCAGTACAGCGGCGGCAATGGCGTTCATCTCATAACTTTCACCCGTAGCCGGATGGGAAGCCACAAGCTGGCTGGCAATGATCAATCCTACCAGAGCAGAACAGAATCCGGAAAACATATACACAATCGTTGTGATCTTGCCAACCTGTACACCAGAGAGCTCTGCGGCTCTTCTATTCCCGCCAATGGCATAGATATGCCGCCCCAGGGGTGTCTTTTTGGCTATGTATACGGTGGCAAGGAGAAGGATAATCATAATCCAGATGGAGAGGGGGATTCCAAGGACATGGCCTACTCCAAGAATAGGGAATCCTGTATTCCCCAGTTCGACTTCCCCCTGGAGATTCGGAAAAGTTGCCCCTCCGGATCGAATATTTGCAAAACCTCTTGCAATGTACATGACCCCTAAGGTTCCGATAAAGGGGGCCACATTCATTCTGGTTATCAAGATCCCGTTGACTCCACCCAGCAGGACACCCAGAATAAGACATATGATCAGAATCACCCAGATATGGAAGAAGATTGTTATGCCAAAGATATTGAGAATAAGTCCTTCATGGATCAGCCCACCCGCTATCATTCCTGTCAGTCCGACAATGGAGCCGACAGAAAGATCGATACCACCGGTTATAATAACAAAAGTCATTCCTATAGCCATAATCCCTGTAATGGCAACATGCTTGGCAATGGTTACAAGGTTCAGGGGATGCAGAAAATTGATACCCTTATCCGCCTGCAGGAGTATGGTAAAAACGATCGTCAACAGTACCAGTGCAATGACTGTCCTCAGTTTGAGGAGAAGCATCGCAATTGAAATATCATTTTTTAGAATTGTATTCATATGATTTCCTTTTTCAAACGCTGAGAGGTAGTTATATGACCGATGGCGGAAGCATTTACCAGGTTTTCCTCGGTCATTTCTTTATCACTGAATTCTCCGGTGATTCGGCCCTTTGAAAGAACAATGACCCTGTCGCAGATAGCCAGAAGCTCTTTAATCTCTGAAGTAACGAGGATGATACCCAGGCCTTTTTCTGCAAGATCATTCATGATATTAAAGATTTCTCCCTTGGCCCCTACATCGATACCCCTTGTCGGTTCATCCAATAGAAGCACTTTCGGGTTCGTCAGCAGGCTCTTACCAAAGACAACCTTCTGTTGATTCCCTCCGCTGAGGGATGTAATAAGGACTTCCGGACCGGGAGCCTTGATGGACAGGTTCGCAAACATGGCGCTTACATTTTCCACTTCGGCTTTCCGGCCGATGTGAAATTTGTTCTGAACAATGCGCCATAAACCGGCCAAAGTCAGGTTATGAGAGACAGTCATGGATTGTATCAGGCCTTCCCTCTGGCGATCTTCAGGGACAAGGGCAATGCCCTTGTGAATAAGATCTTTTATATTCGGCTCACCCAAAAGTTCATCCACTAGAGTGATCCTGCCTGTGGCGAATTCATGCAGCCCCATAATGGATTCCAAAAATTCCGAGCGCCCTGCACCCAGCAGTCCATATATCCCGAGGACTTCACCCTGCCTCAGTTCCAGGGAGACATGATTCAAAACAGGCTCTTCCAGAGCTCCCTGAAGAAAAAAATCTTCTACCTTTAATAGAACATCCCCTATGGACCGGGTTCCCGAATGAAAGATTTTGCTGGTATCTCCACCCACCATAGAACTGACAATCCATTGAAGATTAACTTCATCCATGGGCTTCTCTGTAATCAGGTTCCCATCTCTAAGAACCGTAATAAAGTCACCGATCTGAATGAGTTCCTCCAGACGGTGTGAAATATAAATGATGGAAACACCATTATTCTTTAATTCATCAATGATCTGGAATAGTACATCTACTTCTGATTTTGAAAGAGCAGAAGTCGGTTCATCCATGATCAAAATGGAAACATCTTCTACCAGGGCCTTTGCGATCTCAACGATCTGCTGCTGCCCGACTTTCAGACTCTGAACAAGGCTGCGGGGGTCAATCTCCTGTTCCAGCTTGTTCAGAATTTCCGATGCTCTTCTCTCCTGCTCTTTATGGTCGATCCATCCGGGTCGGGACTCAATTTCCCGCCCTAAAAAAATATTCTCGGCGACACTCAGATTCGGAAAAAGATTGAGTTCCTGGTAAATGATTCCGATGCCCTGTTGTGCAGCAGTTTTCGGTGTCAGATGGGAGAACTCCATACCGTTGCAGTGGATGATTCCACTGGAGGGGTGCTCGACACCGGACAAAATTTTCATCAGTGTAGATTTGCCGGCACCATTTTCACCGACCATAACATTGACCTTTCCACGGTACACATTAAAATTAACACCATTAAGGGCCATCGTACCGGGATAGACTTTTCTTATCTTTTCAGCACGGAGAATAATCTCTAAATCATTCTCCCTGCTCTGATTATTTTCCATTTTACTCTCCAGGATGAATGATCAATATGACTGGAGTAATGATGATGCTGCCGGTACCATCCAGTATAAAAACACCGAAAAACTCGGCTGAACTATTCTCTGGAACATCATCTCCCAGAGTACTCACAACATGATCCCTTATATAAAAATTGATCTCTCTCGAAATATTGGCAAACTCTATTTGATTGGCAAAATCTCCAAAATTAATAAAGGACAGAGCATCCCTGACGGCACTTTTCTTAATGACCGGTCCAATCTGAATCTGACAGTATTCATTCCCTCTCAGGTCAGGTGTATCGAGGGCGAGAAGTCCTGCAGCGGACTCTTGATTGATGCTTTTTATCGGGATATTACCTTTTACAATAAAACTGAAGGGTGAGCTCTCTTCTTTCCTGATACCGTGCTTTTCGATTGTCTCATCCTGATCCCGCCTGAGCGAGACCATAAGGAAGTTCAGATCCACAGCATTCTCCTTGATTTCGGGAACAATCCGGGCATCCCAGCATTCTTTAATAAAGCTGGCGGCATCAAAGTCTTCGCTTTCAAAATAGAAGGTGACACCCCCCTCTTCCTTTTGGTCATCGTCATGACGCACGACGGTACAGGAAAAAAGCAAAGGGAACAAACAGAGACTGATTAAGATTTTAGATAATTTTTTCAGCATAGTAACTCCAGCCATGATTGCCCTGGCAGTTCCTGCCAGAGCAATATTTCTTCTATTTTTTAATTTTAGTTAGACAGGACGAAGTTGTCGAGTTTTTTAGCATTGGAACTATCGATCAGAACACAGTCAGTCAGCTGTTTTTCTGATTTTCCTGTGCTTCCGTTCTTGACGTACATGTCTGCCTGTTCAACTGCCATGATGGCATTGGTAGCACAGGTCTGAAGAACTGTAGCCTTGATCTCACCATTGATGATGGAATCTCTTACATCGTTGCTTCCATCAAATCCGACAACAAAGACCTGTCCCATACCAGCAGCATTCAGAGCAGCCATGGCTCCCATAGCCATAGTATCATTACCGCAAATAACACCTTTGATGTCAGGATTTGCCTGGAGAATAGATTCCATCTTCTCAAACGCCTCTGTCTGGCTCCAGTTTGCACTCTGACGGGCTACCATTTTCAGATTAGGATACTGGTCAATGATTTCATGATACCCTTTGGAACGGATGCCTGCATTCGTATCAGACTCTTTTCCAACCAGCTCAACGTACTTTCCAGTTTCTCCCATCAGTTCGACAAATTTTTCTCCACCGAGAAGGGCGCCCTGATAGTTGTTGGAAACAATCTGGCTGACTGCCAGTCCGGTTTCATTGATTTCTCTATCAATCAGAAAGGTGGGGATTCCGGCTTTTTTTGCTTTTTTAATAGCACCAATTGTGGCATCTGCCCCGGCATTATCACAGATGATAGCAACGGCACTACTGGCAATAGCTGTATCAAAATGCTGATCCTGTTTGTTGGCATCATCATCATGAGAAAGAACCAATGTTGTGTAACCCAGTTTCTTGGCGGCATCATCGGCTGCAACAGCCTCTGTTTTAAAGAATGGATTGTCATGGGAAGGAGTGATTATGACTATCAACTTGCTTCCGCTTCTTGAACCTTCCTGCTGACCACCAGCAAAAACACTAAATGTCACCATCACTACCATGAATAATACGGCAATTTTCTTGACCATTATGGCCTCCTTAATTTACATTTACTTACGGTTTTATCATAGAAACAGTGAGTTGTCAATTTTATTTGCTATTAAACCTTCGTATGGTTTCATTATTCACCATTAAGCTTTCGTTTGTTTTCGTACAATATTGACAATTGGAAACATCAATGATATGTTTTCATAATTACAAATTAGAAGGATCCAATTGTGATGAAAAATCCATTTAGCTTGAATGCTTTAGAGATTATTGAGAAAGCCAGGAACATCCGGAAAAGTATAATTTCGATGAATTCCAATGCAGGTGCGGGCCATACCGGTGCCGACCTTTCAGAAGCAGATATTCTCGCCAGTATATATTTTAATATCCTGTCTTATGACCTTAATTCTCTGTCCCATCCCGATAGAGACAGATTTATTCTCAGCAAGGGCCATGGAGTCGGCGGGTATTACTGCACATTGGCGGAAGCCGGAATCATCGAGAGAAAACTTCTGGATCTCTATTTGAAAAAAGACTCCCCCCTCCCCGGCCATCCAGTCCGCCAGAAAACCCCGGGAATTGAGTTCAACACGGGAGCCCTAGGTCACGGATTTCCAGTCTCTGTGGGTCTGGCA